>NZ_VPDX01000005.1:0-164102 GCF_013417475.1 Acinetobacter sp. YH12249
AAAGCACGTAGTGTTCATGGATTTCTAGGAGGGATTTACGCGTCCTTGTGTGCATATCAACTGATCCATAAAAATAAGCCAACAATTCAAATTATGAAGTCATCGGCTTAAGCAGGATTCGGGTTAAATAACTTTATGATTTAATTTAAATAATTGATTTAAAGATGTATAAAATGTACGACCGTCTAGATTCAGGTCAACTTCGATTCCTGATTGAAGCAGTACTCTTTTACCTACTTCAATTTCCTTAAAACCTTGACGTGTATTTTGCATTTTATTCAAGGGAATCAAAGAAACAATAATTTCTGTACCATTTTTAGATTTTGCAATTAATTCATTAATTTTTAACAACTTGTATCCTATTTTTATACTTCTTCCAATCTGGAAAAAGCTTTTTAACTTTTATTTCAAACAATAAAAAAGCACTGATGCGTGCTTTTTTATTCTACAGACTTATAGCGCAGTAATATTTACAGCATTTGGGCCTTTTTGACCTTGAACTACGCTGAATTCAACTTGCTGACCTTCCATTAAGGTTTTAAAACCTGAACTAGCAATTTCACTGAAATGAGCAAAAACATCTGGACCAGATTCTTGTTGAATAAAACCGAAACCTTTAGTTTCGTTGAACCACTTTACAGTACCTTTAACAATATTTGAGTTTGACATAATAAAACCTACTAATTTTTAATAATTTTTAGTCATCTGAATGACCAGTTGTAACTTTGAAAATAATAAAGAATGGAACTTAAAATCTGGATAAAACGAAGGATTATGAATAAAACGACGATACTTAAGGAAGATTTTTTGCAACAAGACTTTTTTCTAGTTAAGGCCAGTATACAGGAAGATTTAAAATAATCAAGTTTTCTTATATATATATTTAATTACTTTATAAATATTATTTTATTATTTACAGAATTTTCATTATATTTTATTTAATTTCAACGACTTGATAAAATAAATCCATATTGCTTGAGTGAGTTAAACTTTTACATTTTAGTGTACTTTCGTTTCCTGCAAACAAAGAAGCAGAGAAATAACAATGTCATCGCTCTGCTTTACTTAATTTTAAACTGCCCTTTCCCTAATAATATTAAAAGGTCACACGCTTATATTCCCGGTATTCCGGTATCCAGAAATTCGCATCTATGGCTTTCTGCAGCACCTCAGAACCAACTTTTGGAGCGACGCCATCCTCAACCGCAGCTTGTGCAACCCTTAGAGCAATAATCTTGGAAATATGCTGAATCTGATCCAGATCTGGCAACAAATTGGCGGTTGGGTCTTGAAGTTTTGGAGAGCATTCTGCTAAGGCATTACTTGATGCCATCAGCATATTATCCGTGACTCGTGTAGCGCCTGAAGCAATCACGCCTAGTCCAATTCCCGGGAAAATATAAGAGTTATTACATTGGGAAATAGTATAAATGTGTTCCTGATAATTAACGGGTGCAAATGGGCTACCTGTAGCAATCAGGGCTTTTCCATTGGTCCATTGAATAATATCGGCTGGAACAGCTTCTACGCGAGAAGTAGGATTCGATAAAGGAAAGATGATCGGATGTTCACAATTTTCAGCCATGGTCGTGATTACTTCTTTACTAAATAATCCCGGCTGTCCAGATACCCCAATCAGTACTGTGGGTTTTGCATATTTGATGACATCCAATAGAGAAATAATCTCTTCGGCATTTCCCCATTCAGCAATATTTTCTGGTTCTTGAGCCAGTTTTCTCTGGAAATTTAATAGGTTTGGCTGGTTTTGAGTAATAAGGCCGAAGCGATCCACCATAAAAACCCGCTTACGCGCTTCAGCATCAGTCAGGCCTTCTGCCACCATTTTTGCCACAATCTGTTCAGCGATCCCACAACCGGCTGAACCTGCTCCCAAGAAAGCAATGGTCTGATCTTTTAATTGTTTGTTTGACGCATAGGAAGCCGCAATCAAACTGCCTACTGCCACAGCTGCCGTACCCTGAATATCGTCATTGAAGCAACATATTCGATCTCGATATTTTTCCAGTAAAGGCATGGCATTGTGCTGGGCAAAATCTTCAAATTGAATCAGCGCATCGGGCCATCTTTGCTGAATTGCCTGTATCACCATTTCGACAAATTCATAATATTCATCACCGGTGATACGAGGCTGACGCCATCCCATATAAATCGGATCATTCAACAGCTGCTCGTTGTTCGTGCCTACATCTAAGGTAATTGGTAAGGTATAGGCCGGACTAATGCCTCCGCAGGCCGTATATAAAGCCAGCTTTCCAATCGGAATACCCATTCCGCCAATGCCTTGATCACCTAAACCAAGAATGCGCTCTCCATCCGTAATCACAATCACTTTGACATTTCTTCGATTCACGTTATGCAGGATGTGCTCAATATGATCCCGATCTGGATAAGAAATAAAAACCCCGCGATGACGGCGATAAATCTCGGAAAAATGCTGACATGCTTCTCCTACCGTTGGCGTATAGATGATCGGCATCATTTCGCTTAAGTGATTTTCGATCAAATGATAGAAAAGCGTCTCGTTGGTGTCCTGGATGTTACGTAGGTAAATATGCTTATTGATTGCATCATTGAATGAGCAGTATTGCTGATACGAACGCTGACTTTGCTCCTCAATCGATTCGATCGCTTGGGGCAAAAGTCCATGTAAATTAAAATGAATACGTTCTTCTACAGAGAAAGCTGAGCCTTTATTCAGCAATGGGAGTTCAAGTAATGCAGTGCCTGCGTAGGGAATATAAAGTGGACGTTTAGGATTCAGAGGTTCAGTTGCCATTTTTAACTCGCACTTTAAGATTCGACATAAATAAAAGCCGAAAAGAACAAAAAATTATCCTACTATCCTAGTCGACTTTGCCTTGTTTCAGTCATTCAGCGAATTAATAATGAAAAATGTTCTATTTAATAAACTGATAACAGCAATAAAATAAGCTTTAGATTTTTATATCCTCTTATCAGATAAAAATTTGGATCATACTTTTTTATTTAGGCTTAAGCTAATTGCCTGAGATTAAATTTTAGAAATTAAAGCTATATGCATTCGTTTTTATTCATTCATTTTTTAATAAGAAAATATCTTAGAAATTAGATCAATTAGCTTGTTATCTATCTGCTTTATCTAAAAAATCAGACAATTTCCCACTCAATAAAACTTAGGCAATAAAAAACCCCGATCAATGATCGGGGTTTTCCGTATCTGGCGGAAGCGGTGAGATTCGAACTCACGGAGGGGTATAAGCCCTCGTCGGTTTTCAAGACCGGTGCATTAAACCGCTCTGCCACGCTTCCATGTGCGCAATAATACGGAGCTTTTAGGTGACTGACAAGTGAAAATTACAGTGAATCTCATCAACTGCATATAGTTTCATCAAATCCTTACAATTTTGCTGCCAATTCTGCCCCTTCACGAATTGCACGCTTGGCATCCAGCTCAGCAGCCAGCTTTGCTCCACCAATAATATGGTAATTCGCTAGAGTCTTTTGATCCTCTGAAGGCATAACATCTTTGACTGACTCCTGACCAGCACAAACGACGACCGTATCTACACGCAGCAATTGATCATGCCCATCCACTTCAATCCACAAACCTTCATCCGTAATCGATTTGTAGTGCACACCGCGTAACATGCGCACGCCATGTTTTTTTAATTGGGCACGATGAACCCAGCCCGTGGTTTTACCTAAGCCTGCTCCTAAAGCAGTAGTTTTACGCTGTAATAGATAAATTTCACGTACAGGTGGCTCGACTTCTGCTGGCTGCAGTCCGCCTTCACTTACATAATTTGCATGCAGATCTACACCCCATTCCCGTTTCCATTCATCTACAGGTTGCGGTTGTGGCTGATGCGGTGGCTTTAATAAAAATTCTGATACATCAAAACCAATTCCACCGGCACCAATGACAGCGACACGATCTCCTACTGGTGCGCCGCGCAATACTTCAGCATAAGACAGGACTTGAGGTGCATCACTACCGGTAATTTTCAATTCACGCGGAACAACGCCCGTAGCCACAATGACTTCATCAAAACCTTCGCGTTCCAGTTGCTCCCGATTCACTCGAGTATTTAAACGGACATCTACCCCGGTTTTTTCCAGTTGTACTTTGAAATAGCGAATGGTTTCATGGAATTCTTCTTTGCCTGGAATTACTTTGGCCAGATTAAATTGCCCCCCCACTTCATTAGTGGCTTCAAATAAAGTCACATCATGACCGCGGCTAGCTGCGACTGTAGCTGCGGATAAACCTGCCACTCCACCACCTACCACGGCGATGCCTTTAGGTTTTTTGGTTTTGACATAAACCAGTTCGGTTTCATAGCCGGCACGTGGATTCACCAGACAGGTAGCGCGCTTATTTTTAAAGGTATGATCCAGACAGGCCTGGTTACAGGCGATACAGGTATTAATTTCATCAACACGATTGGTTGCTGTCTTATTTACCCAGAATGCATCTGCCAACAACGGGCGTGCCATTTGCACCATATCTGCCTGACCCGATGCCAAAATCGCTTCAGCCGTTTCTGGCATATTGATCCGGTTCGATGCAATAACTGGAACAGCAACATGCTTTTTGACTTCTGCGGTGTAATCTACAAATGCAGCACGAGGAACAGAAGTGACAATTGTCGGAATACGCGCTTCATGCCAGCCAATACCTGTATTCAGCAAAGTTATTCCAGCCTTCTCTAATGCTTTAGCGACGGTAATCACTTCCTGCATGGTATTTCCATCGTGTACCAAATCTAGCAAGGACAAACGGAAACAGATAATAAATCTTTCACCAATTTCAGCACGAATCGCTTTAACAATTTCCACTGCAAAACGCATGCGGTTTTCAGTTTCTCCGCCCCAGCGATCAGTACGCTGATTGACATGACGGCTTAAAAACTGGTTAATCAAATACCCTTCAGAGCCCATGATTTCCACGCCGTCATAACCCGCTTTTTTAGCCAGTTTTGCAGTTTTAACATAGTCCTGAATCGTATCCAGAATCTGGTTTTCAGACATCTGACGTGGTTTAAAAGGTGAAATTGGCGATTTGATCGGACTGGCAGATACCACAAAAGGCTGATAGCCATAACGTCCGGCATGCAAAATCTGCAACAGAATCTTGGCCCCATGCTTATGCACGGCATGCGTAACCAGTCGATGCGGTGCAACATCGCCCAAGGTATTCATGGTTCCGCCAGCAGGCAATAACCAGCCCTGACGGTTAGGTGAAATCCCGCCAGTAATCAGGAGACCCACACCACCTTTGGCACGTTCACCAAAATAAGCGGCCAGTTTAGGATAATTATAAAAACGATCTTCCAAGCCCGTATGCATTGATCCCATCACCACACGGTTTTTAATCGTGGTGAAACCCAGATGTAATGGTTTTAAAATATTTGCATAGCGCGTCGTTGTCATAAAATATCCCTGATTCTTATTTGGCTAAAAGCTTAAATCTTATCAATGTACTTTAACTGATTTTCAGAGGTTTTTTATGACTATCAGGTCCGCTTTCTCAGGCACAAATACCAATTGTGATATTCATGCCGTACCTGAGTGATGGATTTATTGCTGCCATTGATTTTTACTGGATTTCCATAACGCAATTACTCCGAGTACTGTACCAATAGGAAAACTGAGCAGCATAAGGATCGCCATAATTCTGGACAAGGTGCGTCCTGAACCATTGCCCTGTTTGACCTTGAGACAGGCCTGAATATTCAAAACAATCAGCACAGCCAAAAGCAGCAACACAATACCCAGACTCAACATGGAAATCGTCGACTGCTGATATTCCAGATATAAAAATGCAACCGTACTAAAAACCAGCAAACCGGCATAGATTCCATGCACAATCGATAAGGTTTCATTTTTGGCAGCCGGTTGCAGATTAGGCAAAGGAGGAATATTCGGGCTCATGAGGGCTATCCTGAAGATGTTTTTTCTTAATGATGTTATTGAACCTTCCCAGATTTTCCTATTTTTTAAGCGTTTGTCAAAAATACGGTAATTTTATGATTATCTAAGCCTATTGAATCAAGATTTTGAAACGAGTTTTTCTTTTCTAAAGCAAACCTAAATAAAATAATGATACAATTGACGCAATATGTGTTTTTTCAGGCCACCACTTCTGGCGTGCCTATTTCATATCATTAGGATGAACAATGTCTGATAATGCAACTATCTTGCAGAATGTCCCAGTAGGCAAAAAAGTTGGTATTGCCTTTTCTGGCGGTCTAGATACTTCTGCAGCTCTTTTGTGGATGAAACAAAAAGGCGCTGAACCTTATGCTTATACAGCAAACTTGGGTCAGCCAGACGAAGACGATTACGATGCGATTCCAAAAAAAGCTGAAGCTTATGGCGCAGTAAAAGCACGTTTGATCGACTGCCGTTTACAGCTTGCATTAGAAGGTATTGCTGCAATTCAATGTGGCGCGTTCCACATTTCTACAGGTGGTGTTCCATACTTCAACACGACTCCTCTTGGCCGTGCAGTGACAGGTACCATGCTGGTAACTGCAATGAAAGAAGATGACGTGAACATCTGGGGTGACGGTTCTACTTATAAAGGTAACGACATCGAGCGTTTTTACCGCTACGGTCTGTTGACTAACCCTAACCTGAAAATCTACAAACCTTGGTTAGACCAGACTTTCATTGACGAACTAGGCGGCCGTGCAGAAATGTCACAGTTCCTGATCGACAATGGCTTTGACTACAAAATGTCAAAAGAGAAAGCTTACTCAACTGACTCAAATATGTTGGGTGCGACTCACGAAGCCAAAGATCTTGAATACCTGAATGCCGGTATCAAAATCGTTGATCCAATCATGGGCGTTGCATTCTGGAAAGAAGAAGTTGAAATCAAACCTGAAGAAGTATCGATTACTTTTGAAGAAGGTTTCCCTGTTGCAATCAATGGTCAACGTATCGAAGATCCGGTTGAGTTCATTCTTGAAGCGAACCGTATTGGTGGCCGTCATGGTCTAGGTATGTCGGATCAGATCGAAAACCGTATCATCGAAGCGAAATCTCGTGGTATCTACGAAGCTCCGGGTATGGCCCTTCTTCACATCGCTTATGAACGTCTGGTCACTGGTATTCATAACGAAGACACCATCGAACAATACCGTATCAACGGTCTTCGTTTGGGTCGTCTTCTGTACCAAGGTCGCTGGTTCGATTCTCAAGCATTGATGCTTCGTGAAACTGCACAGCGTTGGGTAGCTAAAGCTATCACTGGTACTGTGACTTTAGAACTGCGTCGTGGTAATGACTACACCATCATGAACACTGAATCTCCTAACCTCACTTATGAAGCTGAGCGTTTGACTATGGAGAAAGGTGATTCTATGTTCTCTCCAGCGGATCGTATCGGTCAGTTGACTATGCGTAATCTGGACATCACAGATACACGTGCAAAACTGGGTATCTATACAGATTCTGGCTTACTTGCAGTAGGTACAGGTTCTGCAGTACCTCAGTTAAAAGACAAAAACAAATAAGTTTGTTTTAACGTCAAAAAAAACCGCTCATCTGAGCGGTTTTTTTATGGATTCGATTTAGGTATTCACGCTGTTCGGGTTTGCGGTGCGGATCGACTGATAATAAATCTGATTCCGTCCTAGCTGTTTGGCTCGATACAACGCCTGATCGGCAATTCCCAATAAGACATCCTTATCAATAAAGTCTTCACCACGATACACAGTGATGCCCAAACTGATGGTGATGTGATCAGCCACACCAGATTTCTCATGCGGAATTTCCAGACGCTCAATCGCATTAAAAATATTAGAAGCCACTGCATAAGCACCATGAGCATCAGTTTCTGGAAGCAGTACCACAAACTCTTCACCACCATAACGGGCCACGAAATCCATATGCCGGATCGCATTTTTAATAGTAAAGGCAATACTGGAAATGACATCGTCCCCTTTTTGATGTCCATAAAAATCGTTATAGTTTTTAAAATGATCCACATCGATAAATAAAATCGCCAAAGCATGCTGATTACGGCGAGAACGTTCAAAGAAGATATCCAGTGTTTCATCGAAAGTTCGTCGATTAGAGATTTTGGTCAGCTCATCATGCTGGCTTAAATGCAATAATTCTGTGGTATGAATCCGCTGAATTTTCTCACTGATTCTGGCCCGCATGGTGTATAGAAAAATCATTCGCTCACGGGCAAAAAGCATATAACTAATCACACATCCCAATAGGCTACTGCCAATTAGAATCCGCCCCAAGACCAGCGCATTAAATTCGATCGATAACACGGATAACAGCCAGACCGTACAAAGTGCAGCAAACAACCCCGTGATTAACATCTGTAAAGGTTTTACTCCGGTCAGAATATAACCCAGAATGTAGATAATAGTGATGATCGCCATCGACTGATGTTGCAAGCTTACTGTTTGAATGGACATGGTCAGATAAGAGGTCGAGACTATCATCCAGAACATTAGCAGCATGGAAGCCTGCGGAAAAAAGTGTTTGATTTTAGGCAGACAGGAGAAGAAATAAAAAGCAAGTAAAGCGAGACTACCATTGATCAGCCCCAGCATGCAGCGCACAAAATCTTGCACGAAATATTGTGAATCGATAATCCAGTAGTCGGTCGGAATCATGACCAGCAGAAAAATAAAATAGGTCAGTACACCTGCCCAGACATACTTTTCGACATGTTTACGTGCCCGCTCCAGGTTTTTGCTCCAGAACTCCTGTTCCAGATTCTGAGGGAAAACCGAGCCTACACGCTGACTTTGCCGTGTGATTAATTCTTCTATTTTTTCTTTTTCATCTTGCAATTTTGCTAGATTGTACTTGTATTCCATTGCCAAGTATTTATGTAATTTTTTTATTAATTTTAAAATATCATACTTTTATAAATTAATTTATAGATATCCCTTATTTTGTATATATTTCTCGTTACCATTTTAGGCATAGATGCATTATCATTTGTTTTATTTCTCCGATTGAATTCGCCTTGAATACGATTACCCTTCTCCAGCCAGACGACTGGCATGCCCACCTGCGTGATGGTCACGCTCTGCAACGCACCGTTCCTGATCTAGCCAAACAGTTTTCCCGCGCCATCTGTATGCCGAACCTTGTTCCACCGGTTAAAACTGTGGAAGAAGCATTAAGCTACCGTGAACGTATTATAGCGCATGTTCCTGAAGGTAGCGATTTTGATCCACGCATGGTGCTGTATTTCACAGATAATACCTCTCCAAGTGAAGTCAAAAAGATTAAAGATTCTGAGCATGTCAATGCTATTAAACTTTACCCTGCTGGCGCAACCACCAACTCGGATAGCGGTGTAAGCGACATTCGTAAAGTATATTCAGTCATTGAACAGCTTGAAGAGCATCAGGTGCCTTTATTGCTGCACGGTGAAGTGACGCATAATCATGTCGATATTTTTGACCGTGAAAAACGTTTCCTTGATGAAGTCTTAGCACCATTACTAAAACAGTTCCCGAAACTGAAACTGGTTCTGGAACACATTACTACCAGCGAGGCAGCTAATTTCGTACTGGAACAGGATCGTAATGTGGCTGCGACTATTACCCCACAGCATTTACTGTTTAACCGTAATGATATGCTGGTTGGTGGGATCAAGCCGCACTTCTATTGTCTGCCAATTTTAAAACGTCAGACGCATCAGCAAACGTTGCTTGAAGTGGCAACGAGCGGTAATCCTAAATTTTTCTTAGGCACCGACAGTGCACCGCACTCAAAAAATGCCAAAGAAAATGCGTGTGGCTGCGCAGGATGCTATAGTGCTCCGACTGCAATTGAGTTATATGCTCAGGCCTTTGATCAAGTAGGTAAAATCGACCGCCTAGAAGGTTTTGCCAGCCACTTTGGTGCAGATTTCTACGGCCTCCCACGTAATACCAAAACCATTACGCTGGTCAAAGAAGATCAAGTTATTCCTGAAAGTCTAGACTACTTGGATGGTGAACAAATCGTTCCGCTATATGCAGGAAAAACCATTCAATGGAGAAAAATGTGACAAATGAAACTCTTCCAGTCATTGGTCAGCGTTTCCGTGGATTTTTGCCTGTTGTTGTCGATGTTGAAACAGCAGGCTTTAATGCACAGACTGATGCCTTGTTAGAAATTGCGGCCATTCCTATTGTTTATAATGAAGATGGCCAGTTTGTGCCCGGTGAAGCTTACCACGCACATATCAATCCTTTCGAAGGTGCCAACCTGGATCGCCGCTCTTTGGAATTTATCGGGATTGACCCGTCAAATCCGATGCGGATCGCAATGGCTGAAGATGAAAAAACCGCGTTAAAACGTATTTTTAAATCGGTCAATGAAGTGCGTCGTCAGCAAAATTGTACGCATGCCGTTTTGGTCGGTCACAATGCGCATTTTGATTTGGGCTTTGTACAGGCAGCAATTGCCCGTACCGGAACCAAAAACCAGAATCCGTTTCACAGTTTTTCTGTGTTTGATACCGTGACTTTAAGTGCGGTGATGTTTGGTCAAACGGTTCTGGCTAAATCTTGTATTCAGGCCGGTATTGAGTTTGATGGCAAAGAAGCACACTCTGCGTTATACGATACGCAAAAGACTGCGGAACTGTTTTGCTATATTTTAAACAAACTCGCACCTCACCTGCTTGACACTTTGGTGGCGGATCAATAAGATACCGCCATCTTCTAAACGTCCCTATCGTCTAGAGGCCTAGGACATCGCCCTTTCACGGCGGTAACCGGGGTTCGAATCCCCGTAGGGACGCCATCTTATTTATCCCCTTCTTCTTTCATTTTTTCCAAGAAAACTCTTTTTCTTATTATTGCTTTCAATACTATTGTTATAAATTTCGCATGACTGAGTTTGGTGCCCTTTCTCGTTTGCTTAGGCTATAATCAAGTTGATGTTAGGTTTTGATCAATTTTCCCATGCTAAAGAAAATCCTGCTTGTTTTACTTATTCTGGCACCTTCAGCGCTTTATATTTATGTGATCAGTCGCGATGATAAAACTGCTGAGAACCGAGCAGAAACTACGCCTGCTGAAAAAACACCGACTGAGCAATACCAGACTCCCGATCACTAGTTTTTAAGAGGCTTTGCAAATATTTATTTTTTAAATTAAAAGAAGAACTTTATGAGGAAATTCCAATTTATGTGATATTTCACATAATTAAAACTAAAATACTTTTTTTAAATCTCTCCTTTTAATTGAGCTATGCAATCTCCCTCTCCACCTTCACAGCATTCGTCTGTTGAGGGTCAAACTCCGTCGTTAAAACGTGCCATGGGCACACGTCATCTGATCATGCTTTCCCTTGGTGGCGCAATTGGTACCGGCCTGTTTATGGGTTCCGGTGAAGTGATTTCACAAGCTGGACCTTTGGGCGCAGTACTTGCCTATATTATTGGTGGCTTGATTGCCTATATGGTAATGCTCTGTCTTGGTGAACTGGCCGTACATTTACCCGTGTCTGGTTCCTTTGGTGCCTTTGCAACCCATTATATTGGACCGGGTACAGGCTATATGGTGTCCTGGATGTACTGGCTGGGCTGGTCAGCCACCTTGGGTACCGAATTTACTGCCGCTGCGATTCTGATGCAGGAATGGTTTCCCCAAACTTCGATCTGGTTATGGACATTGATCTTTGCTGCAGGTGTACTGCTCTCCAATTTAAGCTCAACCCGTACCTTTGCCGAATCAGAATTCTGGCTATCACTGGTTAAAGTTGCGACTGTACTGATTTTCATTATTCTGGGCTTTGGCTGTATCTTTGGCTTTATTCCATTTCAAGGTTATGAATCTGCGCCACTGTTCAATAATTTGACTGAACATGGCTGGCTGCCAAATGGTTTAATTCCGTTATTCACCACATTACTAATCGTGAACTTTGCCTTCAATGGTACCGAGATGATCGGGATCGCAGCCGGTGAAACCGAGAATCCAGAAAAGAATGTCCCTAAAGCAATTCATGCTGCGGTATGGCGTCTAATAATTTTCTTTGTCGGTACCATCATCGTCATCAGTTCCTTGCTAACTTATACTGATGCCGGTTTACAGGTCGGTGGTCATGGGGGCTTAAGCAGCAGTCCGTTTGTATCCGTGTTTACCCAGATGGGTATTCCTTATGCCGAAGATTTCATCCGTTTCGTAATTATCACTGCACTGCTGTCGACTGCAAACTCTGGCCTTTATGCAGCTTCACGTATGATGTGGGCATTGTCTTCACAAAACCAGTTACCGCGACTATTTGCCAAAGTCAGCAAATCCGGCGTGCCTTATGTAGCAGTTTGGGTCACCATGATTGGCGGCTTGCCTGGTCTGCTCTCTGAACAATTTGGTGCAGATGTCATCTTTAAAAACCTGATGGGCGTGGCCGCTTTTACCATGGTGATTGTCTGGATGAGTATCTGCTGGAGCCAGTTTAATTTCCGTCGCCAATGGCTGAAGTCTGGTCATAGCGTCTCTGAACTAAAATTCCGTACACCTTGGTTCCCCTTAGTTCCCACTCTAGGTTTTGTAACTTGTACTGCAACCGGTCTGAGTATGGCAGCTGACCCTGAAATGCTCTCTGGTTTTATTGGCTGTTTATTGTTTATGGCTGCATGTTATGCAAGTTATTACTGGCTTTATCATCAAAAAGCTTAAGTTCTAAACTTTTGAACTGAAATAATTTCTTTAATAAACCCAATTCCGATTGGGTTTATTTTTTCATATCAGGTAAATCCGTTCAGAAAATAATATCTTAATAAAATAAAGTTTTTGTTTTGCCTAATGTTTAAACTGTTAAATACATTTTAGTAAAAACTCTTTTGACAAAGTCCGGCTTAGTCCTTAATATAGCCATCACCTCGCAACGTCCCTATCGTCTAGAGGCCTAGGACATCGCCCTTTCACGGCGGTAACCGGGGTTCGAATCCCCGTAGGGACGCCATTATCTGATCGCTCACGATCAAGTCTTATACATAATCCATATTAATACGTTGCAGATTTGTAGTTTTTCACTACAATAACCCGCTTCATTCTTTTATTTTTTGACTCCTATGCACTCATCTCCGAATGATGCTACGCATCAGGGCAATTCTGCGCCTTTAAAACGCGCTATGAGTACTCGACATCTGGTCATGATTTCGCTTGGTGGCGCAATCGGAACAGGCCTATTTTTAGGGTCGGGTGAAGTCATTGCACAAACGGGGCCTGTAGGTGCCATTCTTGCTTATCTCCTTGGCGGGATCATCGCTTACATGGTTATGCTATGTCTGGGTGAACTTGCCGTTCATATGCCCGAATCGGGCTCATTTGGCGCCTATGCCAAACGCTATATTGGACCAGGGACTGGCTACACCATTACCTGGCTATACTGGCTGACCTGGTCAGTAACTCTGGGAACTGAATTTACCGCTGCAGCCTTATTAATGCAGGAATGGTTCCCAGATAGCTCCATGTGGATGTGGACATTGATTTTTGGTGCTTTCGTATTCGCACTGAATATGATTTCCACTCGCTGGTTTGCAGAGTCCGAGTTCTGGCTGGCACTGGTGAAAGTCATTACTGTCGTAACCTTTATCCTGCTTGGCCTACTCGCTATTTTTGGTGTAGTAAGCTACCAAGGACAGGAAACTGCTCCGCTATTCAGTAACCTGACAGCTCAAGGCTGGTTCCCAGAAGGTCTGTTCCCAATCTTCACCACCATGCTGATTGTAAACTTTGCTTTCTCTGGAACTGAATTGATTGGTGTGGCTGCGGGTGAAACAAAAGATCCGGCCAAAAATGTACCGAAAGCGATTAATACTGCAATTTTCCGCTTACTGATTTTCTTTGTAGGTACGATTATTGTGGTAACTTCCCTTCTTCCGCATCAGGAAGCAGGTCTGGCAGCTGAAGGTGTCAGTAGCAGTCCATTCGTGACAGTATTCCAGCATATCGGTATTCCTTATGCTGAAGATATTATCCGCTTTGTGATTATCACAGCATTACTATCTGCTGCTAACTCAGGTCTATTTGCTGCATCCCGTATGATGTGGTCATTGTCTTACAGTAAACAGTTACCAGCGGTATTTTCACGCCTAAATGCGCGTGGTGTACCTTATATTGCAGTCATTGTCACCATGATTGGCGGTATGCCTGGTTTGCTGTCTGAACAGTTCGCACCGGAAACTATCTTCACTAACTTGCTAGGTATTGCAGCATTTACCATGGTAGTGGTCTGGATGAGCATCTGTCTCAGCATGTTCAACTTCCGCCGTGAATGGTACAAACAGGGTAAAACAGCGAAGGATCTTGATTTTGCTGCGCCATTATTCCCGATCGTACCGATTCTGGGTTTTCTGTTTTGTCTGATTACCTGTATCAGTATGGTGTTTGATCCGAGCATGCGTATCAGTTTCTTTGGCTGTCTGGTATTTATTGCACTGTGCTATGCCAGCTACTACAAGTTCTATCACAAAAATGCTTAAACATTAAAATGACTAAAAGAGCAGCTTCGGCTGCTCTTTTTTATTTATACTGAAAATGTTCTAGGCAGCCAGCGTGGTGTGTCGATGAAAATTATTTATATTCATGGCATGAATAAGCAGAAATTTAGCTCTGCGTCCCTGCGTCAACGTTGGCTGAGTTTGCTAAAACATGGTCTGGAACAGTCGCATCAACAAACACGTTTTGCCTACCTCAAACGGCATATCCGTATCCCTTTTTATGGCGACTTACTGTCACGTCATCATTTACATAATGTGCTAAATGCCAGTACATTGATGCCGCAAGACTGGCCTCGCTTTCCTTTCCAGTCTCCAGTTAAATCCCAGCCACCACCACCCCATCTCAATCAATATTCACCTGAAATTTGTGAAATTCCCGAGCTAAAGGTTGAGGATGCCATGACCTTTAACCAGAAGCTGCAGTTTATTAGTACATTAAGCCGGAATACTCTATTACGGGATTTTGTGATCTTACTGAATCATTTCCCTCGCCTGCATGATACGCTGATCAAAAAATTTCTGATTGAAACCTATTCTTATCTGGCAAATTCCACATTCATGCAGCAGGTGCATCAGCGAATTGGCCAGCAACTGCATGGCGATAAACCCTGTATCCTGATGGCTCATTCTTTAGGAAGTGTGATTGCCTATCATTATCTGCTTTTGCACCCGGAACTGAATGTACAGCGTTTTATCAGCATGGGATCACCAATGGCTTTCCGGGTCATTCAGGAACATTTGCCCCAGCCTGTTCATCGGCCAAAAGCTATTAAAGGTGACTGGATTAATTTTTATTGCAGTGATGACTTTTTAACTGCCTTTCCATTATCAGAACCGCCTTTTCAGTTTCAGCCAGCGATTATTAATCAGGAGATTCGTACTTCAATTTATCATCCGCATGATATTGATGGCTATGTCCAGCATCCAGAAGTCATCGAAGCCCTGCTAGAATTACTCTAAAAAGCATCTTAATTTACAGATTTAATTTTACTATTTCCTTTGCATTATTTTTCTGCTGAGTAAAATTCTTTATTCATACCTACTCATTTTGTGGTTTATTTATGACTCTTTTATAAATATACATATGTCTGTTAATTATTGTTTTATCAAAGATAATTTACACATTAACACCACAAAAAGCGCTGCTTTTGCTACGTTAATATTTTCTATACTGTAAATATAATTCTATCGAACTCAGTGGGGTGTCGATGAAAGTTATTTTTATTCATGGAATGAATCAGCAACATCATAGCGCTGCCTCCATCCGGCAGCGCTGGCTACATATACTTCAAAAAGGGATGCGCAAACATCAACAAGATGCCAGATTTAGTTATTTAAAACGTCACATTCGTATTCCATTTTATGGCGATCTGCTTTCACGTTATAACGTCCGCAATATTCTAGAAGCCGGCACCCTGATGCCACAGGAATGGCCTAGCTTTCCTTTTCGTAAGCCTGCTCAGCCTCAGCTTCCAGCCCCTGTTCCACGTCCTGGTTGGCGTAGGCCCACAATTACCGATTTCGCCCAACCCAGTTCAAGTGACACCATGGATTTCAGGCAGAAATTCAATTATTTTACCGCCCTCGGCAGGAATGTGGCGCTTCGGGATTTTGCCTTATTACTCAATTATTTTCCCACTCTGCATCGCACTCTGTTGCAGAGATTTCTGATTGAAACTTATCTTTATCTCGATAACCCTGATTTCATGAGGAAAGTGCATGAACGGATTGCCCGACAACTGAGTGGTCGCAAACCCTGCATTGTCATTGCCCATTCTTTAGGAAGTGTGATTGCCTATAATCATCTTATCCAGCACCCTGAACTGAATGTACAGCGTTTTATTACTTTAGGTTCACCATTAGCCTTTCAGGTGATTCAATCCAGCTTGGCACAGCCGGTGGTACGACCTAAGGCAATTAAAGGCGACTGGATCAATTTCTACTCAACGGATGATTATCTCACCGCCATTCCGCTTACCGAACCGCCATTCAAGTTTGAACCTGAAATCATCAATCATGGCATTCGTACGCATATTCACCGTCCACATGATATTACTGGCTATTTACTGCATCCGCAGGTTGTTGAAGCCATTCTGGAATTGCTTAAAAATCCGGCCTAAATCCTGCATTTTTCAAGTATTCTGCTAATATTGTTTTAAATTTATGCACTCAAAAGAAAATTTCCAAAAAACTCTGGAAAAGCGTTTGACACCCCCCTGTTTTCACCCTAATATACGCCCACCTCTGAAACGTCCCTATCGTCTAGAGGCCTAGGACATCGCCCTTTCACGGCGGTAACCGGGGTTCGAATCCCCGTAGGGACGCCAATTTCAGAAGTAATATTTTATTAAGTCCCTATCGTCTAGAGGCCTAGGACATCGCCCTTTCACGGCGGTAACCGGGGTTCGAATCCCCGTAGGGACGCCATTACTTCAAATCCAAAGTTCTGGTTTAAAATATCACTTCTACACTGTCCCTATCGTCTAGAGGCCTAGGACATCGCCCTTTCACGGCGGTAACCGGGGTTCGAATCCCCGTAGGGACGCCATATTCGAGATAGTTAATTTAATTAACTTCTCATAAAAAAGCCCAAGCATGATGACTTGGGCTTTTTTATTATTTGTTTTTTTGCTTGTTCCTTCATTCCTGTTTTTAACGTTTGATCAAATTGTCTCGATTGCAATTTTATTTGTTTATAAATAATTCATTCAAAAATCTTATTCTTTTACATTTCTCTTCAACTCGTTATCCATTCATTTTCATTTACAGCAATCGCACTATAAATCCGAACAAAAAATCAACACCGGTGGTATAAGCATGCCGTTAAGGTAGAAAGCATAATATATCTGCAAGGATCAGATTATGTTCGTCAGTACAAAGTTAAGTTCGCCTGAATCATCTATTAAAAATCATAATCATCAATTTAATAACTTTAAAGATTGGGTCAACTTCTTTCAAGATCAACAGATTTCGACGGCAGTAAAGACCGAACAGGCTGAGAACTATTTAAGAGATTTAATCCAGCAAGTTGATGTGGCTGGGCTGGAATGGCTGGATCAACCCAGACATGTAGAGCAACATTTTCTGGAACAGCACCACCAAACCTGCGCAATCTTCCAGTCCTATGTAGAGCGGCGTAGACAGCAGCAAGGACGTGAATACTTCCCGACTGTGTCACATGCATTTGAGTTCCTGGCCAAAGTCGCACCTGTAAAACTGGTAGACGGCTCATGGCTGTATTCAACTGTGCAAAACTGGAACCGTCCGGAAACCAAAGACCTGATTTATATCTATCTGGAAGAACTAGGCATGGGTCATACCCGTGCCAATCATGTCACCATGTATCAGGATTTGCTGAATCATTATGAGCTGAACAGCTATGCTGAGCAACTGGATGCCAGCTATTATGAACAAGCAGCCGTGCAGCTGGCTTTGGCCTATGCGCCGCCAGAATATCTGCCGTTAGTAATTGGTTTCAATCTGGGTTATGAGCAGCTGCCCTTACACCTGTTAATTACCAATTATGAGCTGTCTGAACTCGGTATTGATCCACATTATTTCAATGTACACATTACCATTGATAATGCTCACAACGGTCATGCACAAAAATCGCTGCAAGCCTATTTTGATCAGTATGCACTCGCTGAAGATCCTGCCCAGTATCTAGACCTGATTAAAAAAGGTTATGTGCTGAATGACATTGGTAAAAGTTCTTCCCAGATCATCAAGCAACTGGATACTGAAAAACTGGCTTTGAAAGTATTTCAGAACAAAGCGCTGATTGGACAATATATCCATAACCAGAAATGCCAGTTTAGTGGCAAGACCATTAATGAGTGGTTATCCGATCCGGCACAGATTGCAGACTTCTTGAAAGTCATGATTGAAAAAGGCTGGATTGTAAAAGATGCACCTGTAGAACAAAGCCGGTTCTGGAAAATGATTGATGATCCAGATGGCAAAATGTTTGGTGTATTTAATGCGACTGAAAAACAGATTATTAAAGACTGGATTCAAGGTGAGACTTTTGCCGCTCGTCTGTCATCACGTAGCAGATCTCAAGTTCATAACCAGATGGAACCGGTATTGAACCGTATTGACCAGCAACAGATCCATCAGCTGAAAAGCCGTCTGAATCGCTGCGCTGCTGCCGAACAAAAGATTGATTTATTGATTCCTTACGTGGCACCGCATATGCATCATCAGGAAGTGGGCTTGTGGGCAACACGTCAGCTTTCTCAGTTGCTCTTCCCTTTTCAGACTCAAGCCATGACTTATTCTTAAAAAGGTCATTCATAAAAAAACAGGGCATTTTATATGCCCTGTTTTTGCTTCAATGCATTATACAAATTAAGCCGATTTACGTGAATTGATCTGACCTTTAATCACAGCTTTCACATTACCTTTTACGTAATTTAAAAATACCTTTAAAGGCGACAGTTTTGGATTTGGTCGATTACCTTTGGCAATTTCTTTAAATTGTGCGGCATACCAGATGATTTCCATAATCGCCATTTTATCGATCATTGGAATACCGGTTTTAATTTTCTCAACTGCATAACGTACATCCTGTCCAGCCACCAGACGGTTACCCAGATCAGGCTCGACCGCAAATGGACGTGCAATACCGACAAAATCACATGCGCCGCTGTCAAGGGCTGCATTCATACCCACTGCGGTACGGAAGCCCCCCGTCACCATTAAATAACAATTAACTTCCTGACGGATCTTTTCGGCAAAATCGAGGAAATAGGCTTCGCGGGCAACCGTTGATGCTTTACGTTTCTCTGCTTTTACTCCGGCCATTGCAGGTGCTTCATAGGTTCCGCCAGAAACTTCAATCATATCGATCCCGACTGCATCCACCGCCTTAAAGACATAAATAACGTCTTCTTCACTAATGCCACCGCGCTGAAAGTCTGCCGAGTTTAATTTCACTGAAATGATAAAATTCTCTGAAGTTGCTGCACGCACTGCCTTATAAGCCTCTAGCAAGAATCGGCTGCGGTTTTCAATACTGCCACCCCACTGGTCTTGACGTTTATTGGTCAGGGGCGATAAAAACTGGCTAAT
The DNA here is from genome assembly GCF_013417475.1 of Acinetobacter sp. YH12249. Lineage (NCBI taxonomy): Bacteria > Pseudomonadati > Pseudomonadota > Gammaproteobacteria > Moraxellales > Moraxellaceae > Acinetobacter > Acinetobacter sp. YH12249. The sequence continues at coordinate 19,559 of NZ_VPDX01000005.1, forward strand.
TAGATAACCATGCGCCCCATGTAACTGCACGCCTTCAAATCCCGCCTTTTCGCAAATGGCAGCTGAAGTCGCAAAGCGCTGGATAATATCTAAAATTTCATCTTCACGCAGTTCACGTGGCGTACCGAAACTCATCGCCAGTGCCGGACTAAAAAGCACAGCTGAAGGCGCTACGGTTTCTTTATTCAAGCCTTTCGGGCACTGACGTCCAGGATGAGACAACTGTACCAGTTGCACCATGCCATGACGTTTGCCGACATTCGCCCAAGCTTTTAACTTTTCCAGATCACGTTCAGTTTCTACCACGACCACACCCGGTTCATTCTTGGCACGAAAATCCACCATGACATTACCCGTAATCGCACAGCCTAAACCGCCTTTGGCCCACGCCTCATACAACTTTAAATGGGCCTGATTGGGTTGGCCTGCATCATTGGCCAATGCCTCACTCATGGCACCTTTAATGATACGGTTTTTAAATTGGGTATTACGGATCTGGATGGAATCGGCCAATTGTGTCATGTACTTTCCTGAAATGTTTATCTTATTTTGTATGTGTTATAACCTAACTTGCCATAATTGACAATTCATATTGTCAAATGGATACAAATTTTATTTGTAGATATTAAGTCAGTCTTAAAAAATCATTTTAAATTTTGGGATCGAAAGCATCCCGGATGGCTTCACCGATATAGATGAGTAAAGACAAGACAATGGCTAAAGTCAGAAACCCGGATAAAGCCAACCACGGCGCATTGAGATTATTTTTACCCTGCAGTAATAATTCACCTAGAGAAGCGGTTTCGGGTGGCAAACCATAACCTAAAAAGTCCAGTGCAGTTAGTGCGCTAATATTGGCAGTCAGCATAAAAGGTAGTTGTGACAGGCTGGAACCCATCACATTGGGTAAAATATGCCTGAACATGATCCGGCCATGCCCTGCACCAATACTTTTCGCTGCCCAGACATATTCCAGATTTCTGGCCCGTAAAAATTCAGCGCGCACCATCGACACCAGTGTTGTCCAGCCAAAAAATAGCATGATCACAAATAGCCAGTAAATATTCGGACTAAACACACTGACCAGAATCATGACCATAAACAGCATCGGCAGGCTGCTCCAGACCTCAAGTGCACGTTGCCCGATCAGGTCAATCCAGCCACCATAATAGCCTTGAACTGCACCGACCAGCACACCTAATCCTGCCGACAGCAAAGTCAGTGCAAAGCCAAACAGCAAGGAAATACGCAAGCCATATAGAATCCGTGCCAGCACATCCCGTCCCTGATCATCTGTTCCTAGCCAATTTTGCCTGCTTGGAGGTGAAGGTACTGGAATATCGAGTGCCAAATTGGGTGTGTCATAGCCGAAGCGGATCACCGGCCAGATTGCCCAGCCTTTGGCATTAATCAGCTGCTGTACCGCAGGATCCTGATACTCGGCTTCAGTTTCAAAGACACCCCCAAAAGTCGTTTCAGGATATGACTTTATTACTGGCAGATAATAGGAGTCCTCATACTTGATCAGTAAAGGCTTATCGTTAGCGATCAGCTCAGCACCAAGTGACAAGATAAAAATAATGACAAAGGCAATGCAGCAGGCAAATCCGGTTTTATTATTTTTAAAACGTTGCAGGCTGGCGCGTAGCATTGGTGACATTATTTCAATCCTCGCGAATCGAAATGAATCCGGGGATCAATTACCCGATACAGCACATCACTGATCAAACGTAGCACCAAGCCCAATAAGGTAAAAATAAACAAGGTTCCAAAAATGACCGGATAATCCCGCTGCAGAATCGCTTCAAATCCCAGCATGCCCAAACCATCCAGATTAAAGATGATTTCAATAAACAGGTTCCCGACAAATAAAATACCGAGCAAAGCTTCTGGCAATCCAGCGATCAACACCAGCACTGCATTGCGCAGTACATGCCGATAGAGTACTGCCCTTTCCTGTAGTCCCTTCGCTTTTGCTGCCAGTACATAGTGTTTACTGAGTTCTTCCATAAAGGAAAATTTCACCAGATAAGTCAGCCGTGCAAAACCACCTAGCACCATGGCCAGTAGCGGCAAAGCCATATGCCAGAAATAATCCTGAATTTTTTCAAAGAAAGATAATTCATCAAAATTTTCCGAGCTTAACCCTTGTAAAGGAAACCATTGCAGATAGGAACCACCTGCAAAAAATACAATCAGCAAAATGGCAAAGATAAAGGCTGGAATGGCATAGCCCACAGCCAGCAGCAAAGACGTCGTTTGATCAAACAGGCTGCCATGCTTTTTGGCTTTCTGGATGCCAAGAGGAATAGAGACCAGATAAATGAGCAAGGTACTCCAGAAACCTAAAGACAGTGAAACTGGCAATTTTTCCCAGATCAGTTCAGTCACAGCTTGACCTTTAAAAAAACTCTGGCCTAAATCGAACTGGGCATAGCTTTTCAACATTTCCCAGAAACGTAAATGAACCGGTTGATCAAATCCATACTGAATTTTGATCTGCTCCAGCATTTCGGGCGTCAGGCCTTGCTGTCCCTGATACTGCAAGCCACCGATCGCCAAATTATTTGCATGCTGTGGCTGATAGATGGCCTGTTCCACTGGACCACCCGGCGCAAGCTGAATCACTACAAAATTGATCAGTAGAACCATCAATAATGTCGGAATCATAAGAAGCAAACGTTTGACGATATAAGTGCTCATGGCACTCCCCGAAGCTGGAAATCTAGCGATATTTTAAGTATGGTGCCACTTTTCTGGCTTTAGCTGCATCCACCCACCAGTAATCAATACCCGCAGAAAGCTTGGGCTTGATTTTAGGCTGCTGATACATATTCCAGTAAGCATACCAGTATTCACCCGTACCATAGGTCGGAATATGATAATAACCGGCTCGCAATAAACGGTCTAAAGCTCGGGTACTATAAATCAGCTGCTCACGACTTTGTGCCTGAACTACCTGATCAATCACCCGATCAATCACCGGATTTTGAATACCGGCATAATTATAATTGCCAGGCTGACGTGCCGCCTGACTGCCCCAAAACTGTTTCTGTTCCTGCCCCGGTGTCAGCGATTGCGGCATAGTATCCACAATCATATCAAACTGATAATTTCTTAGTCGCTCATAATACTGAGCCGTTTCCACCATCCGAATGTGAGCCTGAATTCCTAAACGTTTCAAATGGCGTAAATAAGGCATCAGATGACGCTGCTGTTCAGCCTGATGCAACAGAAATTCAATCTGTACAGGTTGACCTTGAGCAGTCACCAGTTTCCCCTGCTGATAACGGTAACCGGCATTCAATAAAATTTGTCGCGCCTGTAATAAATTTTTGCGGTTAAACCCGGAGGCATCTGATTGCGGATAATGCCAATCCTGTAATACCGCCTGACGTTGCACCGGATGCAATTTAGATAAATTTGGCTGTAATATTTCCAGCTCCTGAGCACTCGGCTTGCCTGTAGATGCCAGTTCACTATTACTAAAAAAGCTGTTCAGACGCTGATATTCTCCATGAAACAAGGCTTTATTTAGCCATTCAAAATCATAGGCCAGAGTTAAAGCTTGCCGGAAGCGGATATCAGCAAAGGGCTGACGTCGCGTATTAAAAATCAGGCTTTGGGTTGGAATCGGATTGTGATGGAGAAAACGATAGGTTTTGATTTGGCCTTGCTGTACCGCAGGAAACCGATAATCACTTACCCAGCGGTTGACCTGTTTTTCTTCATGCAGCGTAAACTGGCCAGATTTAAATGCCTCAAACTTGATTTCCGGACTACGGTAATAGCGATACTGTATGCGATCAAAATTATAACGGCCGCGATTGACCAGCAGGTCTTTACCCCAATAATGCGGATTACGTTTATAGGAAATACTGCGTCCTGCATCAATACGTTCAATCACATAGGGCCCAGAACCCAAGATCGGTTTCAGGTTAATGTCCTTAAAGTTGCGCTTTTGCCACTCCTGCTGAGAATAGATCGGCATTTGCGTCACAATCATCGCCATTTCCGGATTATGGCGAGATTTAAAACTAATCTTAACTTTTGAAGGTGACAGGACTTCGGTTTTTTTAATATCTGCCAGATACATCTGCAAGCCGAAATTAGACTGGGTCTGGTACAGATCAAAACTGTATTTCACATCCTTAGCCGTCACTGGCTGACCATTACTGAATCTGGCTTTAGGATTTAAATGGAAAATAATATAAGCGGTCTGCTTTGGGTCAAAACTGACTTTCTCCGCCAGCAAAGGATAATAGACGCCGGGTTCATCCAGGGATTTTGACATGAGGCTGTCAAAAATATAATTAACCCCTTCAGTGACATTCCCCTTACCATTCATACTGTTCAGATTATCAAAACTGCCATCGGCTGCTTGAATCAGGACACCACCTTTGGGCGCTTGCGGATTGGCATAAGGCAGAGATTTAGCCTGTGCATATTTGGGTACACTATGCAGTGCAATATAAGGCGTCGTAATGACTGCTGCCCCGCTGGAACTGATGATCCAGGGGGCAGCAAGAATCCATAAGATATGGACGGGATTAAACAATTTCACGATCCAGAAATTAGTTTGGAACCTTAATCACATCACCAATACGCAATTGAGTATTGGGTTCCAGTTCATTCATTTCTGCCAGTTCATTGGTTGCCATACCATAACGGGATGCCAGGCCGATCAAGGTATCGCCACGCTTTACCTTGTATTCAGTGACAAGTTTTGGAAGCTGAAGCGTTTGGCCCACACGTAAACCGGCACGTGGACTAAGATTGTTCAGGCTCGCCAGATCAGTAACGGGTACTCCTACACGATTGGCAATCGCAATCAGAGATTCCCCGGATTTTACCGTATAGGATTCTGTCGCCTTAGAAGATGCAGATTTTGTTGCGACTTTCAATGCTGGCTCTTTTTTGGCGATCTGAATATCTTCATTAATTTTTAAACGCTGTCCAATCCGCACATTGCTATTGGTATTCAAACCATTCAAGTCTGCCAGATAACGTAATTGCAGATGATATTGGCGGGCAATCGAGCTTAAGGTTTCACCAGATTTCACGATGTGAGTATCTGATTTAACATTCTTTTCCTGAGTCTCGGTGACCACTTCCTGCACAGGTTCAGGACTGCCAGATAATTTTAGATGCTGACCCACACGCAGATTGGCACTACGGGAAATATTGTTCAGGTTAGCAATTTGATCCATCGACAGATTATATTTTGCTGCAATCCCGGTCAGTGTATCACCCGATTGAACCGTATAACTGTCAGGAACCTGACTACCAGCTGGAATCTTGATGGTTTGACCAATGCGTAAGCCACTGTTTGCAGACAGGCCATTTAACGCAGCCAGTTCAGATACCGTCAATTTACTTTGATTGGCAATGCTGTACAGGGTTTCACCACGTTTGACCTGATAGTTTTCTGTTGGCGTATGATCAACCTTAACGTTCTCAAACTTCTGTTCGACTTTTTCGGTTTTCTTACTGCTCGCAGTCAGTTCTTCAACTTCATTAAGAGGAACATTAATCTTCTGTCCGACCATCAAACTGCTACCCGCAGTTAAACCCGGAGTTAGTGCAGCAAGTTCTGCATTCGACAATGCGTAGCGATCTGCAATCAATTTCAGATACTCACCACGTTTAACGGTATAGGACTTGGTCTGAACTTTGGCAGTTTCGGCTTTTTTACTGTCTTCAGCTTTCGCTTTGCTGGCACTTTCTTTCAGGGAAAGCTTTTGCCCAACAAATAAACCGCTGGTCGTACTCAGATCATTATAATCAGCCAACTGTTTAACGCTCAGGCCGAACTGGCTGGCAACGCTGGTCAAAGAATCATTGGCCTGAACCACATAGCTTTCCGGTTTCTCTTTAGCTTTCGGTGCTTCCTGCACGGGCTTGGCATCATAGAGATAAATTGTGGTGCCCACATATAATGTAGAGTTTGGATCAATCTGGTTCCATTTCGCGACATCACGCCAGTTCACGCCATTTTTGGCTGCAATCAATGCCAGATTATCACCCGGTAAAACCTTATAGGTACTGCGCTTACCTTTCGGTGCCACAACCACGACTTCTGAATCAGTTTTTACATAGTTTTTGCCCTGATTGAGTCGAGCTTCAACTGAATCTGCACTGGTGTTTACAGCGACTTCTTTCGGATATGAGAATCCTTTGGTCAGCTCCTTACCCTGCTGCTCGGCAATAGACTGACTGGTCTGAATTGCAGTCAGTTTGATCTTGCCATCATAAGGGTCAACAATTTCTGTGCCTGCAGGTGCCAGTGCTTTCAGCTCTTCAATGACCTGTGCCTGTTCAGCCGCAGTTGCTACAGGTTGTAAAAGCTCATCCACGGTTTTATTAATTTCTTCTGCTGACACCACTTTCTGGATTTGCTGACGTTCAGCTGCGGTAATTGGTGGTTCGACCTGGATAGGCTTCACCGAAGCAACTGGCGTCACAGCAACTGGAATACGTGGCGCACTTGGAATAGGCAATTCACTTTTTGCAGCAAATTCAGCAAGTGCTTCAGAACCACGTGGAGTACTGACCCGTTTAGTGGTTTGTGCAGTTAGATTAGGTGTCGTGGTGGTTGACACTGCTGCTGGTGCAGTCGTAGCTGGTTTAGGTGTTGTGGTCGCAGTTGGAGCTTTAGTTGCTGTTGCAGTCTTAGCAGTCGTAGTTGCAAGCACCGGTGGAGTCTGCTTGGCAGGTACGATGGTGGTACTGGTTGATGCTGGTGCTACAGTTGGCTTTGGAGTTACTGTAGTGGTCGTTTTAGGCGAGTTACTGACAGTACCTGCCCATAAGCCGCTTGAGCTCGACTGCAGTTTTTTCAGTTTTTCATCTATCGATGGACTTAAGTCAGCCGGAATCAAAATACGGCGTGGACTTTCCGGATCAATACGGTCACCACGATGTCCCGGGTTAAGCTGATACAGTTCAGCACGACTTAAACCCGTAATCGCTGCGATCTCATTTAAATTGGCTGCACCCACAGTCACTTCACGGAAGTGAGGACGGTTGGCAATCGGTGGCAAACTCACGCCATAAGTACCCGGATTTTTCACAATCTGTGCAACTGCCAGGAAGCGCGGTACATAGTTCATGGTTTCCTGAGGCAGTTTCAAGGACCAGTAATCGGTAGGTAAACCTGCAGCCTTATTACGGTTAATCGCCTGCTGGATACGGCCTGGACCGGCATTATAAGAGGCCAAAGCCAATTCCCACGAACCAAACTGGTTATATAGGCTGCCTAGAAACTCATAAGCCGCACGGGTCGACTCAACGACATCACGACGGCCATCGTAAAGTGAGGTTTGTTTCAGACCATAAATACGGCCAGTACTCGGAATAAACTGCCATAAACCTGCCGCTGCTGCACTACTGGTCGCCGCCGGGTCATAAGAACTTTCAATAATCGGTAATAAAGCCAGTTCCGTAGGCATGCCACGACGCTCTGCTTCTTTCACCGTATAATATAAATAGCGTGATGCACGGGCACTCAGGCGGTCCAGATACGGCTGACGGGAAATAAACCAGCCACGCTGTGCATCAATACGCGGATTCCAGGTATTCAGATCCATCTTGAAACCCACGGTCATCCGTTTCCAGATATCACCATGCTTCAAAATCAGTAAGCGATCACCTTCAACCGCACGCATATCCGTTGCAGAAAGTAAATCTTCCAGCCCATCCAAACTGCTTGCATCTAGATATTGTGAGCCAACCTGCTTACTTGACGCTTTCTGGGTCGCACTTTGTGTAGAAGAACAGCCCGTCAGTCCCAAGGAAGCGAGAGCCGTTCCAAGTACAGAAAATTTTAAAAATGCTGGTAATGCGGGCTGCCACAAAATTGCGGTTGGTTTATACATAAAGAAATCCAAACAATTCGTATATAAATTTATTTTTTAGATATGCCATTGTAGTGAAGCATGTCGTGGACACAAGGCATTAATTTACCCCGATTTCACGTTAAATGTTACAAGAAATTAAAAAAACTGGTGCATCTAGACGCATCAAGCGTATTTGCGTTATACAATATCCGCTTCAGCAAGTTCTTTTTTGATCGGATTTTAATTTATGTCTCACACTATCACACTATATGTTGATGGCGCCTGTCGCGGCAACCCGGGTTTAGGCGGTTGGGGTGCGTACATAATTACCGAACAGAAGGAACACAAAATTTGCGGTGGCGAAGATCATACCACCAATAATCGCATGGAGCTGACCGCGGCGATCGAAGGCATCCAGTTCTGTCCGAAAGATGCCAAGCTGGTCATTTATACCGATTCCAATTATGTCAAACAAGGCATTACCGAATGGATTCATGGCTGGAAAAAGAAAAACTGGAAAGACGTTAAAAATCCGGATCTATGGCAAAAACTGGATGCCACCTGTCAAGGCCGCGATATTGAATGGCACTGGGTCAAAGGCCATGCCGGACATCCTGGCAATGAAATGGCCGATCAACTGGCCAACCAAGGCGCAGATGAAACCTTGAAAAAATCCAAATCAGTGACTGCAATAACTGAAAATAAAAAAAAATCTGAACCTGACTGGCTTCTAGACGACCCTTTCGGGCTGGATCTTGTCGATAGTGAAGAAGAACTCGAAGAGAGCATGGAAATGGCTGAAGAAGAAATGGAACAGACTGAAAATTTGGAAACAACTGAAAATACCGATGAGTCCGCTTCAGTCACTTCAGATTCAACCGAACTACATCCGCAAATTGTAATTACACCGCCGACCTTAGAGCTGCATGGCCCTCGTCAATTGATTCTGGATACTGAAACCACCGGTTTCTATTATCAGGATGGTGACCGGATCATTGAGGTAGGTGCGATTGAGATGATTAACCGGAAACTTACCGGCAGCTCAATCCATATTTATATCAATCCGAAAAAACCGGTTGGCGATTCGGTGAATGTACACGGTATTACCGACGAGTTCCTGCAAGACAAGCCGCTGTTTGAAGAAATCTCACAGGTACTGTTTGACTATCTGCAAGGTGCCGAAATTATTGCGCATAACGCGACCTTCGATATGAACTTCCTGGATATGGAGTTCAAGCGGGCAGGCTTTGTCGCGCTTTCTGAAGTTTGTGAAGTGACCGATACCCTGGCAATGGCCAAATCCAAGCATCCGGGACAGAAAAACTCCCTGGATGCCCTCGTGCGTCGTTATGAAATTCCACAGCGTGACCGTACCTTCCACGGTGCCTTGCTCGATGCGGAAATTCTGTCCGATGTTTATCTGGCCATGACCGGTGGACAGGTCTCTTTTGATATGGATGCCCTGTCACATACCGAAGAACAAGGCGGCAGTTCAGGCAGTGTAAAAATTGAAATTGAATTGCCTGTGATTCTTCCATCAGATGAAGAACTTGCCGAACATGAGAAATGGGTCAAACAATTTGAAGAAAAGCATGGAACGCCTTGCCTTTTTGCAAAATAAAATCTAAATTTCAAGCAGTAATTTCGCTTTTAAAATACAGTTCTTCAGTTATAGTAATTCCAAAGAGGCCCCGTCCGATAAAGCGGGGCTCATATATATGATAATACTCAAGGAAAGGTGCAGATCCATGTCTTACCAAACCTCTATACATTTTGATCCAACAGCTTTACTGATAATAAAAAATGAGGTTGATAACTCGATCAAGTTAGTCGAATCAGCAGTAAGCACCTTGGTAGAAGATCAAACTTTACCTTTTGGCATTGACGATGCATTAAATCAGTTCGAACAATGTGCACAGGTACTGGCACTGATTGATATGCCGAATCTGGCACAAATTGCAGAATATTCAGCAGAACTGATGCGCAAGATTATGGGGAGTCCGGCGCAGGTTAACACTCAGGATGTGATCGCATTGAGTGAAGGCACCACCATGCTGAAACGCTATATCGAATTTATCTGCTTGCGTGAAGTGAAAATTCCACAGTTCCTGCTCGATACCCTGAACCGTCTGGAACTTGCGCTTGGTAAACCATTAACCACTGAAGGTCAGCATATTGAACCTTTGCTTGATCTGATTACCCCAGACTTCCAGTTACCCCAAGTACCAGGTCTGGAAAAATCCAAATATGTGCAACGCCTGTATAAGCTGTCACTTAACAAACTGCTGAAACAGGAAGAAAGCGAGATGGACCTGCAAGCGATCAAACTGGTCGGTACTTATCTGGCAGGTCTTTCAGCAAATCATCCAAGCAAGCAATACTGGCATCTGGTGCATGTTGCTTTTGATAATATTGATCACCTGCTCATCAATGAACCACGTTTACGTACTTTAATCAGTATTGAACGCAACATGGCGCAGTACTTTAGTTCAGCCGACAGCTTCAAAGCCTCTCTGTCCGATCTGGCAAATGTATTAAGCTTATGTATTAGTCAGGAAGATGCAACTGCACAGCAAATCCGTAGCCAGCTGAATATTGGTGATGATCTACTGACAGATATGCAACTTCAGGTGTTCAGCCGTCACCTATATGGTCCGGACTTCGAAACCATGCATACCATTAGCGAACTGGTGACTGCGGAAATGACCCAGATCCGCAATGATATCGAATATAACTATCAGCACATGACACCTGAAAAAACTCAGGAACTCCAGACTCAGCTGAATAGCTTGGCCAATATCTTCAAGGTTCTGAATCTGAATGAAGCCTATCATGACTTAAACCGTCAGGCAGCTTCACTCAGCCAGGCAGATATTCTGAAAGATGAGTCTTTTGCCCAGCAGTTGATGAATGTGATTCTATCCGCGATGAACTCGATTGGTGTATTGGAACGCCATCATACTTCGAGCCGCTTGCAGCTACGTGTGAATAACATGAATATCTCACTGGATCGTCTGGATGAAGCACACAATGCTTTGTTAAATGAAACTAAAGCATTGATTGAATTGTCTAGCCAGATTCTGACTGATTATCTACAAGATCAAGATCTAACCAAACTCGAACCTGTACCCATCCAGTTCTGTGAAATTGGCGGTGCCATGCTGTTCCTGAATGCTGAACATGTGAAAGCTGCATTCAATACAACTGCCCTGTTCATTAAAAACCGTATTGAACAGTCGGTTGCATTAACACCAGCAGAAATTCATCATGCGCTGGATGCATTGGCTAGTGCCGATATGATGATCGACAACTTAAAGAACAAACAGCCTGTATTACAGTCTATGTTTAAGGTAGCATTAGACAGTAGTGAGAAACTGAAAATCGTTGCCTAATGTCTAAAAAATTATCACTTGCTTATATTTTCCAGCAGCAACAGCTGCTGGTCGATCAACACTTTCAACTGCCTCAAGTTGAAGCTCTGGCAAGCGATTTGCTGCTGAATCCGGGTGATCAGGTGATTGCCCGTGATCTTCTTCCAGATGAGCCAATTCCTGAAGGGTTGCAACTGGTTCCAATCCGTCAATTATTACAGTTCTGGAATGTTCAGCAATTTGAACAGGCCAGCCGTGCTGTGCAACTACTGGAATGGCGCCGGAATCACAAGTTCTGTAGCCACTGTGGCACCCCGACTGAAGCCCATGCTGTTGAATATGCCATGGTTTGCCCAGCTTGCCATTATCGTCAGTATCCAAGGGTGCAACCTTGTGTGATTACTGTGATTACCCGCGGTGAAGATGAAATTTTGCTGGCTAAAAATGCACGTAATACCAAAAGCCAGATGTATGGTCTGATTGCCGGATTTGTCGAAGTTGGGGAAACGCTTGAAGAAGCGGTACGTCGCGAGACGCTGGAAGAAGTCGGCTTGAAATTGAAAAATATCCAGTATCTGGCCAGTCAGCCGTGGCCCTTCCCGAGTAACCTGATGATTGCCTTCAAAGCAGAATATACTGGCGGTGAGCTGCAATTGCAGAAAGAAGAAATTAGCGACGCGAAATTCTTTAAATTTGATCAGCTGCCGGAAATTCCATTTAAAGGCAGTATTGCCCATGCCATGATCATGCATGTGACTCAAGGTACACCGGTCGCAGATGATACCCGTAAATGGCTCTAAGGTTTTCAATTAAAAAAGCCCGGTTTTTATACCGGGCTTTTTTATGGGAATTACCACGATCACAGATCTTCACTTGAAAGCATCTTCTAGCGCCCACATCACACGCGGCTTGGTTTCAAAGAACCGGCTAAACAAACTGGACAATGAACCGATCATCGTAATATGACCCAGTTTCGGAATGGTAATCAGCTCACTATGATTGCCATGGTCTTTTAAAACCCAGTCCAGATCCTGACTGTTGAAATGACCGACAATATTGTCCCGCTCTGCCATGAACAGATAATGTTTGGTGGAGGTATTTTCCACAAAATAATATGGCATGACCTGCTGATACGGAATCGACTGGTCAAAAGCATCGGCACAGATCGGATCATCTTTATAGTCAAAATGATAAGGACCTGCCAGTCCAATAATGGCGCGGATCTGTTCCCGCTCAATCATGGCCTTTTGTGGATGGTATAGCGCTGACATGACATTAAATGCCCCGGCTGAATGCCCCATCAAGACCAGATTTTCCGTAGAAACATTTAACTGGTCTGCATGCTGCTGCAAATGATTTAGCAATAAATGCAGGTCATTAATATAAATCGGGAAAATATGTTCAGGCGCTAGATGATAATTCATCACCACCACATCATAACCTTCTTTGGCAAAGGCCTCGCCGATGAAGTGGTAATCCTTTTTATCACCATGCAGCCAGGCACCACCATGGACAAAGATAATCAGGGGGCGATGTGCTAATGGCTGATGGCTTAAAAACAGATCAAAACGTTGACGGGCTTTTAAGCCATAGGCTAACTGGGTTTCAACACTATAACCCTGTTTGGGGGTTAACCGGTTCAGCGCATAACTGCCAAAATCATAGATCCGGAAATCTTTATAACGTTGTTGGACTTCAAGGATCTGATCTGACAGCTGCGTTTTAAATTGACTGACCTTATGGAACATCGGTCGGTTCAACTGTATCAGGATCGATGGCGACTGGAGTCTGTTCAACACCCGACTGTGCATAAGATGCAGGCGCTGCAAAATTCTGGTTAGTACTATAACCAGAGCGCTGATCCACGTTGTCGATGAGCGTGACAATTTTCGTGATATTCCCCACTTGTTGCAGCACCTGATTCAGGTCATCGATTTCAGCACTGTTCAGACGTCCCATCACATACAGTACACCATCTTCAGTATGCACATGCACTTTGCTGTCAGACACCACCGGTGCTTTCATAATCAAACCACGGGTATTCGCCGTCACGGCGGTATCCTGCATGATCGTAGTGTAGCTGCTCTGGTTACCCACAGTGATAAAGTTATGCACCGCTCTGACATCACTCATGGATTTGACATTATCTTCTGCCAATTGCTTGAGATGCGCATCCGGCACCTGCCCGGTCAACAGGACATTACCATGGAAGCTTTCAATATTGACCCTTGACTGTTTAAAACGTGAATCCAGTTTATAAAGATTAATTTTTGCAGTACGTACAATAGAAGAATCGATAAATACCTGTCCTAGCGTCCGAGCTCCATTTTCGGTACCTACAGGAGCCGTACCAGTACCGCTAGAAATAAAGCTGGCACAACCCGATAAACTTGCGACACACAGCATTGTTATTGCAATACGCTTAACCACTCAGCAAGACTCCTTAATTTTAATCAGTCTTATTTCAATATAATAATCTGGTTTTTCAAGGTCAGATATTCTTCATCATACTTGAACTTTCCCATGATGCTGCAAATTTTATCTACCGCATCAGATCTTATTTTATTCAAAGATTAATAAACTCTTGATCAAAAGTAAAAGCATTTTCAAACCAGTGCAGATCATAAGGGTATTGAGAAAAATCATGCTGTATGGTTTTTGCAAAATACCGATTAAAATCAAAACAAATCACATCAAAACGATAGTAATAATGTGCAAACTGTGGATTTTTTTGAATAAAACATACAGCCGTTTGTAGGACTTTTCGTTGCTTGGCAGAGGAAACAGATTCATAAGCCAATGCATAACCCGTTTTAGCTCGTGCTTTTACTTCGACAAAGACCAGTTCCTGCTCACGCTGCATGACCAGATCAAGTTCACCATAGCGGCTATGCCAGTTTCTGGCAATGAGCTGAAAGTCTTGTTGTTGCATCAGTTGCGCAGCTTGTTGTTCTGCCCATACACCTAATTGTTTCTGCATCGCTGACTCTTATAGTGCCTTGAGACCTTTGGCACTCTGCTGAAAACAGGATGGTGTACGTTGTATGCCCTGATCCGATACCCGAATCATTCCAGTACGACCCTGGAATTCAATATTGCGTATTTTTTTATTGTTTAAATAATACTGGGTGATTTGCCAGGCATCGCCACCAAAAGCAATCAAGCGCTGATAGGACATATTCACTGGTGCCTGTTGATGAGCCTGCATCACATCAGGCCAGTTAGCAAAATAAAGTACCGGCACATCGCAGAACTTGATGCCTCGTGGCGGAACATGCTGTTCATTAATTGCATTTGCGACTGTATAAATCCGTTTATGTCCCAAACCATGTAAGGATTCCAGCCAGTCCGCATTGCCGAGCAATAGGATCCCCTGCTTGCTCTTCAGAAAAAATGGCGGCTTCTGGATCATTTCCAGTTGCAGCTCACTCTGACTAAGTAGTGACATTAGCAAGAGTTCATGTTCTGACTCACTGCCCGGTTGACGCAGCACAAACAGTTGCTGAATCCCATCTAGCGCAATCTGCTTCTGTAAAGCAGCCGCATCTTCTTTTTTCGACAGACTAAATTGCCAGATATTTGGGGCCGTGAGGCTAGTTTCATTCAAACTCAGTGTACGAATCTTGGGTTTAGACTGCACCAGCTGCTCTACATCCTGACGTGCCAAAGGACCAATCACCATTTGTGTCTTTTTACTGACATGCTGTTTGAGTAGCTGAGAGATTTTTTTCTGATCTGAATTGATCCATTTCAATGGTACTTTCTGTCCCGAAGCCTTATATGCACTGAGAAATCCTTGCTTGATACTCGAAGCGGCTCGCGCCAAGGGGCCGGTTTCAGGTAGAATAATCAGCACTTCCGCTTGTACGCTGCTGACGCAGGCCAGTAACCCCAAGCCCAGAATTTTGTTTTGAATCTTCCATTTTTTATTATTCGATTTATTCCACATGGAGAAACCTATGAGTGCTCAGTTATTTGTTGTTGCGACTCCAATCGGGCACTTAGATGATATTAGTTATCGTGCAATTAATGTATTGAAATCGGTGAGTCTTATTGCAGCTGAGGATACACGAACTTCTGCACAATTACTTAAACACTTTAATATTCAAACACCTTTGACAGCCTGTCATGAACATAATGAAAGCAACAAGATTGATCAGTTGATTCAACGCCTGCTCAATGGTGAAGATATGGCATTGATCAGTGATGCAGGCACGCCACTGATTAGCGATCCAGGATTCAAGTTTGTCCGTGCTGCGCAAGAACATAATATTCATGTGGTTCCTGTACCGGGTGCATGTGCTGCAATTGCCGCTTTAAGCGCAGTAGGTTTACCGAGTGACCGTTTCAGCTTTGAAGGCTTTTTACCGTCTAAACAAAGCCAACGACTCTTGACTCTGGAAAAACTGAAAGATGAAACCCAAACCTTAATTTTCTATGAAGCGCCCCACCGCATTTTGGAATGTGTTAAAGATCTGGCAGTAGTATTCGGTGCAGAACGTCCTGTCGGTTTTGCCCGTGAAATTACCAAGACCTTTGAAACTATCAAGAAAATGACACTGGGTGAATTAGTCGAATTTGTTGCCAATGACCATAACCAGCAAAAAGGTGAAATCGTACTGGTCATTGGCGGTTCTATCGAAGAAAAAGATCTGGATCAGGAAAAACTGGATAAATTGTTACTGCGTTTATTACAAGACCTGTCTGTCAAAGCAGCTTCACAGCTGGCTGCTGATTTGACTGGAATCAAGAAAAAAATTGCCTATCAACGTGCTTTGGAACTAACCTCTGCCAACGATTAATTTTTCTTTACCCATAAAAAACACCACAATCAATGTGGTGTTTTTTTATTTACTAATATTGAGTGCAATTATTCTCTTGCAACGGATTCATCAGCTGGAACTTCAGTAATACGGCCACCGCTTGCCAGGAAAGCCGCAATTTCATCTTCAAGTGCCTGACGTTTTTTCTGCTTAGCAGTTACAGTTAAAGTTTCAGCTTCTAATACGTCTGTATCATTCACAACTTCTTCGCTACTTGCAGCACCTTTTTCTGCTGCTTTTGCTTCATCGTCGTCGATTACAGGATCTTCTACATCATCATAATCATTTACGTCTGTCATTTTGCTCTCCCCACAAATGGCTTCGCTTTTATCTATTAAACCAAGCTTTAAATTAACTGAAATTTAGCAATCTCTTTGGTCTTCGCCTAGCCCTAATTTTCAAAAAATCGTATCTTTTTTAAACAAAATGGTTACTCTTTATAGATGTTTGTTTAAAAAATTTACATTCGGCCGCTAGGCTGAATAACGTGTATCTTTGAGTAAGCTTAAACCATTCGCCTGAGCCATAAATGCATCTTTCAGAACTTTCTGTTGCTCGACCTGTTTCAGCCCGAAATTACGTGCCCACACCACTGGGAAAAGCTCTGTAGTTTCCACCCAGCTAATCGCCGACATGCTATGCATCATCGCATCATTCTGGCCTTTACGGCGATGCTCATAACGTTTCAAGGTCTGTTCATGGGCCCACACTCCACGCGCTTTGTCATGCAGCAACACGTCACAGAGTACGGCAGCATCCAGACAGCCGATATTAACCCCTTGTCCAGCGAGCGGATGAATCACATGCGCAGCGTCACCAATTAGTGCCAAGCCATCTTGTACATACTGCTGTGCAGCACGAGCTTTGAGTGGGAATTTAGCTCGTGCTGTCGCTTCCAGCACTTCACCCAGCATATGATAGCTTTCACGGGTCAATAGTTGAGTGAAGTCAGCATCTGATAGCGCTGCATACTCATCGGCATAATCATCAGGTAATGTCCAGACTATGGATTGCCAGTGGCCTTGCTCTTCTTCTTTAAGACTCGCCATTGGCAGATAAGCCAAAGGACCAGTTTCCAGAAAAATCTGACGGGCCACATGCTGATGTGGCTGGGCTGTTCTAATTGCGCAGCTGATTCCGGCCTGTTTATAGTCCAGTACATCGATATCGATAAAGGCTTGCTCGCGCACAAAGGAGTTCGCGCCATCTGCGCCAATGACCAACTTAGTTTTGAGCTGGGTGCCATCTGCCAGATGAATGATCCAAACATCTACTCCACGTTCAACCCGGTTAACTTTGACCTGTGTGCGGTAATCTTGCACCTCTTCAAGCATCTTTTGCTGGATGGCCAGATTCAGAATACTCGGTTCCACCATTGAGCCTAGCGCCTGCTCTACAGAAGGTGTTCTTTCTGAAGAATGACCAAAGTTAATTTCACCATAGCCATTTTTATTCCAGACCTGCATTCCAGTATATGGCTGCTGGCGTGCAAGTTTTTCCCACACACCTACGGTTTTTAATAAATGAATAGTCGCCTGACTTAGCGCCAAAACCCGCGGATTGGCTACACTTAAAGTTTTGTCTGCATCCAGAATAGGCGCAGCATCCAGAACAGTCGCTTGCACACCACCTTGAGCAAGTAATAAAGCGGTCAAGCCACCTACTAGTCCACCACCAACAATGACAACATCTAATACATCAGAACTTGGATTCAGACTCATGCTTTTAACCCCATGGCATAGTTAGCGACCAGTGGCTTGATACCAGGAATGGTATCAAAAGCAATCAGTCCGGTATTACGGATCAGTTTCAAGAATGGATTCTGGTTACTAAATCCACGTACGACTGAATCACAGAACTTAATCACTCTTTGCTGGTCATTCAAACGGGATTTTTCATAATCCTGTAATACTGCTGCATCACCTAAGTCTGCACCTTGTGACTGCTGTTCTTTCAGGTAGCGCACCAATACATGCGCATCTCGCATACACAGGTTAAAACCCTGACCCGCTACTGGATGAATTGTATGTGCAGCATTACCCATCAAGACCACGCGGCCCACAGCCTGTTTTTCTGCTAATACTTGGGACAATGGAAAACTGAAGCGCTTACCTGTTTTCTGGAATTTACCGGCACGATCGCCATAGGTTTCTTGTAAGGCGTTCAGGAAATGCTGGTCATTTTCTTCACCCAGCCATTCTCCTTCCGTTCCTTTTTTCACAGGCCAGACTACAGAACGACGATATTCACCTGGAAGTGGTAATAAGGCTAATGGGCCTAAGTGGCTAAACCGTTCAAAGCCGACATGATTATGTGGCTTAGAAGTTTGAACGGTAGTGACAATGGCGACCTGATCATAGTCATGTTCTGAAGCCCCAATACCGAGCGCTTTACGACAGAAAGAATCACACCCATCAGCAGCAATCACCACTTTGGATTGAAGTTTCAATAAAGCATCACCACGTTGTGCTTCAAGATAAGCAAACTCAGCATCTTGAGTCAGAGAGCTGACCTGAACCCCATCAATCAGTTCAATGAGTGGTTCTTTTTTGACTTGAGTTAATAGCACACGACCTAGCCAGGCATTTTCAATCACTTGGCCAAAGCTTTCGACTTTTTCCTGTTCTGCAATTAAGCGCGCCTTACCAAAACTGCCCTGCTCAGTGATATTCACTTCAAGAATCGGCGTTGCATGTTCCTGCAAGGCATCCCAAAGCCCAAGTTCCTGATAAATCTGTACACTACGGCGTGACAAGGCACTATTACGTGCATCAAAGCTGGAATGATAGGGTGCAAGGTTTACATCATCATAATCTGGATATTTGATCGCTTCCAAAAGTTTGACTGCAATATTGGTTTTGGCCAACATCAGCGCGAGACTCAAGCCGACCATACCACCACCGACAATGATGACTTCTTGTTGCATGCTGTAATCCTTTCAATGGCGTACCTATATATAGATACTTATAATCATGATGAATTTTATATTAGCCTAAAAAATTTCTTTTTTATAATAAATTAGGTTGCGGTTTCGAAGCGAAGTCTGCTTGTGGTTAATTTATAGCTCACATCAACGTCCTACTTAAATTTTTCAAAATACAGAAGTATCATCTGCCTGATAAAAAGCAGAAGAATTTTGGCACTGATTGTTAGGTTTAAAAGCTTGGCTTGGTATGAAATGATGAAGATGGGATCTGGATATAATTTTTTGAATTAACAATATTTATGTTTTTGAATTTATATAATATTTTTTATTTAACTTATTTAAAGTAAATACTCATTTTAAAAAATCATGCGATACGTAGCTTTAGCTTATATCGCATGATGATGTAAGGATTAACTTGCTTTCAATGTATAGGCATGGTCATTCAAACTTGCCAATATCTGTATAAATTGAGGAATGGTCTCGGCATTCAAGGTATAAGGATTGAATTCATCCAGATTATGTTCGGCAAAGAATCCAAGAATATCCTGATGGATATTGGCATATTTCATATGCCAGTCTGAGAAGAGACGGTCATTCACATCTTCAAAATACAGAACTTCACAATTTTTATGTCGAGGATCTTTCAAGATTTTTTTATAGAACAGATCTTCAATCTTGTTCCTATCTCCTTCCAGACATTGAACAAAGTAACCATTTCCATAATACAGAGCCCCAAAAATCGCATTACGTGAATTGAAATTCAACGCTTCTGTCAGAATATTGAATAGATCATTCATTGGATCTTCGCAGTCATACAACTTACTAACATATAAAAGTCTTGCGTCGCTCATTGTCTACCTCAATATTTTAGATTATGTACATTACTCAATATTTTTATGTTTAATATATATAACTGATTTTATAAAAATTTTCTATGATCAGATACAAAATAATTTATCGAATAGTAAAATAACTTGAAAAATAAAATAAATTTTTATATAAATTCAGCTACTTGCTTTTAACACGCATTTTCCAAATATTTCTATATTAAAAAGCTTCAAAATTTTGCTATTTGAGATCTGCCATCAAGTATCAGTTTTTTACTTTCTAAATGCTCATGTAATTTGAGCACCAGTTATCTTTGCCAGAACATCAGCAAGCCAGCAAAAATGTAAATCAGCGATTTGTTCTCAATCAATAGTGCAAGTGCTACGAATACGATAGCAAAGATGAAGGAACGGATTAAAGTCGCGATGTTTAATTTAGAAACGACAGTCTAAGTCGAGCTCAAGCAACTTATTAAGTATGTACTTTCTTACACCTCTCTTCTTATAATATTTTTAAAAGGTAATTGTTTTTAATTTCTAAATGATACAAAAACATGCTTATTTAATAATCAATCTTGTACTCTTTGACTTACAGCTATTCAAGTTCTTTACCCCTATTTTAGTTAAATGAATTTTCATATGATGATTACATCAGGAACAGGGAGTTCCACATAAGAATAACAATAGATAAGCACAAGGACAGTAAGGTACGACAGGAGTTATACCAAGCTAACCAATACGAAAAACCCCGGCAGGATGCCGGGGTTTTTTATTATTTAATGATTAAAAATTTGAAGATGATACTGAAGTTTCTAAACAGAAATCTTAGCAATCACTACTACCTATATCTTTCATCTACTTATAGAAAATTCCCAAATTTTGGTGTGAAGTTAATAATGTATACGTGATCTTTGAATTAATTCATCAATGGTTTCTGGAATTTCTTTTATTAAGCTGAGTACTTTTACTTTTTATTAAAATTTTGAAACATATTTTAAGCCGGTTAATAAATAATAATAATTAATAAAAAATTCATTTTTTACCAGTTTCTAAACTCTAGTGAATATTTGAGTTCCCTTAAAAATACGGCTACTTTTATATAAAACCAACCGTAATGATTTTAGATTAAATAATTAGTAATATTCACGGTCTTTCACTAGGTATATTTGTTAGACAAACATTGAGTATGGTAGTTTAAATTAAATACTTTAATAAAATAATAACTATGCTTTATTCAGTGCAATTTCTTAGGGGGATTGCTGCCTTAATGGTAGTTATAAGCCATACCTCCTTTAAAGGACAACAATACAATGTTGATACGCTTCAGTGGTATCACATAGGCGGTTCTGGTGTTGATTTATTTTTCATAATCTCTGGCTTTATTATGTGTTATACAACATATAATAAAAAAGTTAATTTTCTAAATTTCATGAGAAACCGATTCATCCGAATCATTCCTCTTTATTGGGTTCTCAGTTTTTTTGCTTTAATTGTATTTCTGATTTCTCCAAATCTTATAAATTCATCCGGTGGTGAAACTGGAATTTTCGAATCCTTCTTCTTAATTCCGAATGGCAGTAAATTTTTAATTAATAATGGATGGACCTTAAGCTATGAATTTTATTATTATTTTATATTTTCATTTTTCCTAATTTTTTTATTAAAAGACTTATATAAATATCTTTTCATCATTCTATATTTTTCAGTTGTGGTGGCTATAGGTTTAATACTCCAACCAAAATCTGAATTTCTGATGTTTTTAACCCATAACCTTCTGCTTGAATTCGCTTTAGGCGTTCTGGCATTTATCATTATAAAAAATACTAGTCTTTCCCGATTAATGTCTTTATTTATGATTCTTGTCGGGGCTTCCCTACTAGCCTATCAAAACTTTTATAAATTACCTGATTTCATCACCTTGAGATCATTAAAAATCGGGATCCCAATGTTTTTCATTTTTGTTGGATGTGTAGCTTTAGAGGACTTAATCACAGGAACAAAATCACTGATTTTAAGATTTTTTAATCATCTTGGAGATTCATCTTACTCTTTATATTTGATTCATCCTTTTACTTTAAGCCCAGTTGCTATGGTTTTAAACAAACTCAATATATTAAACCCTTACCTATTTAGCTCTATACTTATTACCTCTTCGATCTTGGCAGGCTCTATTACGTATCTAGTTTTAGAAAAAAGGTTAATTAAATTAGGCAAAGAACCATTTAACTTCTTTAGGTATTTTTATCCGGTCGATAGAAAAAACTTATAGATATTTTTTGATCTCTTTAGGCATTATCAAAAATTTAAATACTAAAAACGGAGCTTAAGCTCCGTTTCTGTTAAATGTCCTTTATATCTTTTAGATTAACTAATCTGTTATAGAAATCAGTTAATTAAAAAAATATAAATGACTTCAATTAACTTTTAGTCAGTTAACGTACTACTCGAGCTTGAGACTCATGATGTACATCACGTCGACCCAATTTTGTACCAGTATAGATCAGATACAAGGCAGACAAACCAACCAATACATAAATAATTCGAGATAGTGCACTCATTTCACCAAAGATGGCAGCGACTAAATCAAAGTTAAACGCACCAACCAGACCCCAGTTGATGCCACCAATAATCGCTAAAGCATAAGCAATCCAGTCAAGCGTATTTAGTCTCATCATTTTTCTCCTGCTCTTCTTTGAGTTTATTTAAGGAACAGGTCAAGTATGAGAATGAAATCGGAATTAATATGTTGCTTTGATGCTAAAAACTCAATTGCTATGTTGAATTCCTGTCATCTTATAATTCTCAATTTTAACAAAGTTAATTTTATTTGAATAAGTCGCGATTAACGTAAGTAAAAGTCTTTCATGTTTCTCGACAGTATCTTTGTTTTATGTAGCCATTGGATAATTTATTCCCTAAGAAATTATTTCATTTTTTCTTAAAATTTTATAAATACTCATTTTAATATCAATATATTAGAAAAATTAATTTCCTTAATGAGTCAATTTTTAGCTTTTTCCTATGATAATAAAAAAGCCGATGAGATCACCGGCTTTTTTTATATCTTTTATTTAAGCAGCACGTGCTTTGGCCATTAAGGCTTCAATATCTTCCACGGTTTTCACAACTTTTGCAGTTAAAACCAACGGGCCATTTTTGGTAGCAACTACATCATCTTCAATCCGGATTCCGATACCACGCCATTTAACATCTACAGTTTCATCATCTGGCGCAATATAAAGACCCGGCTCAACTGTCACGACCATACCTTCTTCATATGCACGCCATTCACCGTTGGCTTTATAAGTACCTACATCATGTACATCCATACCGAGCCAATGTCCAGTACCGTGCATATAGAACTGGCGGAAACTTTCCGTCTGGATAATTTCTTCAAGATCTCCCTGCATAATCCCCAGATCAAGTAAACCTTGAACCAGAATGCGAACCGCCACATTATGCGGCTCTTTATAAGAATTCCCGATTTGAACAGCATTGATGGCAGCAATCTGTGCATCCAGTACGACATTATATAAAGCTTTTTGTTCTGGGCTAAATTTACCATTCACCGGAAAAGTACGGGTAATGTCCGAAGCATAAAACTGATATTCACAGGCAGCATCAATCAGAACCAGATCACCATCCTTCAGCTCTTTGTCATTTTCCACATAATGCAGAATACAGGCATTTTCACCGCCACCAACAATACTGTTGTAGGATGGTACACAGCCATTTTTACCAAAGACATAATTCAGTTCAGCTTCTAAAGCATATTCCATCATGCCTGGACGAACTTTCTGCATAGCCAGTGTATGCGCTTCTGCAGAAATATCTGATGCAAGCTGCATCAGTTCAATTTCATTTTCATCTTTATGCAAACGCATTTCATCAACGATACGATCCAGCTGCATGATCTGTGCCGGTGCAGAAGTACCACGGCGGCTTTCACCACTGGCTGTTGCGATCCATTTAGCTACACGTGCATCAAATTCGGCATTGTGTCCAATCCGGTAGAAAAGCTTGTCTTTGTTCTGAAGCTTGGTGAGGATTTCCTCATCCAGTAGATCAATCGCATAGGCTTCGTCTGCTTCATAATCATCAACGGCGCCATCCACTCCGGCCCGGTAGCCATTCCAGATTTCCATTTCACGATCACGTTCACGGCAGAACAGACTATAAGTATAGCCTTCTTCTTCAGTATCAAAAGTTTCAATTACTGCAACTGCTTCAGGCTCAGCAAATCCGGTCAGGTAAAAGAAACTGCTGTCCGCGCGGTATTTATAATCTGCATCGCGGTTACGCAGGGCGACCGGGCTGGTGGCAATAATCGCGATACTACGTAATCCCATTTCCCCTGCGAGGATGTCACGACGTTCCTGAAAATCGGCTTGAGTCAGTTTCTTCATTACACCTTACTTCTTATCAATTGCTACTGTTATTTAAAATTTGGTCCTGAAAACAGGTCAGATTAATTTACTATCATCATGAGAAGGATCAGCAAAAAATATGCCGGTTTTCAGAACCGTTTTTTAATTTGTGTTTAGAACCGCTTGAACTTAACTCGGACGTTTCGGCGAGAAAATTTCAACTACAGATTGCGCTTCAGTTGCAGAAGCTGGAGTAGGTGCTTTTTGCGTGAATTTCTGCAATAAAGGTGTTTCTTCAACTTCTAATTTCTTACGGCCGACGGACAGGCTTACCGGAATCAGACGAACAAACTCATACAGCTCCTGATAGCTTTCTTCGCCTTCGGCATCGTCATCAGAATCTTCAAACTCGACTGCTGCAACATCTTGTAAATGTTCAATCAGTTCCATTTCATCATTGCGGATATGCCCTGAAGCCAGACCGAAACCAAGCACTACGCCTGCACACCAGTCAGCCAGTGCCTGAACGCGTTCAGCCAAGCTATGCTCATCATCTGGTAGTAATGGCAGATAATCCAGCTCATCTTCAGACAGCGCATGAAATATGTCTTCTGCCTCACCCGTTAACAATTCTAATGCTTCAGGGTTCAGTTCAGGAACATCTAGCGTTTCTAGAATCTGTACCCATTCATCATTTGAAGGTGCCTGAGTGACACAGACAATTCCGGTAAGCAAACCATGCAGTTCGCTTGGGCTAGAAATTTCTTCAATTGAGGAAAAATTGCGGTACCATTCTGACCAACCTGAAATATCGTCTTGCATTCGTTTATCCAATCTCTATACTGCTTTATATATTACCTTTGTTTGCAACACTGTGCGACCTCGATATGTTAGAAGAATTACAGCGTCTACAAGTGCATATTGGCGTTTTAAAAACGCGACTTGCACAACTTGAAAGTGAGAATACCAGTTTACGGGAGAAGCAAGAGGCTTCAAGCGTGCAACATGAAACTCAAATTGAACAAAAAAATAGCTTTATTGCGCAAAAACAACAAGAAATCCAGAATCTCAATCAGCAACTGACAGAATCACGTAACCAGTTTCAGCATTTAAACCAGGATGCTACAGCACTGGCAGATCGTTATAGCCGTCTGGAAAAAAGTTGTACTGATCTAAAGAACCGTTTTCAGGAAATTCTGGCTGAACGCAATGAGTTACGCGTGCTGAAAGAAAAGTTATTGCTGGAACAGCGTCATGCCCAGCAGGAAATTCAGCGGCTGAATCAGGAATCTGAACGTCTTACCCAGAAAAATGAAAATGCCAAAGCTAAAGTTGAAGCCATTATTCAACGTCTGGCGATTTTGGGAACAGCCCAAGATCAAAATGCACAGGAAATTCAGCAATTGGCCCATCCTACTGAAGTGACTGAGGAAGCTTCATCATGAGTGAACAAATCGCAATCGACTTAAAGGTATTGGGTCACAGTTTCCGTCTGGCCTCCACTGCGGATCAGCAGGATGAACTACAACGTGCAGCGCAATTACTCAATGAAAAATACGATGAATTTCGCCGTAAAGCACCCCGTATGGAACCAAGTAAACTGATCATTATGGTGGCACTGGAACTGATGCAGGAAGTATTGACGATGAATAAATCCCTACAACAATATGCGCACTGCGAACGTTTGTTACAAACTATTTTGGAAGAAGTTGAAGAACTAACTGAATAATCGAGTTTTTTGTTTAAACTTCGGTCGTTCGACTAAACTGTTTACAGTTCATGAACAGCATAGAGTTGCCACATCAGCATTATCGTTTATACTTAGTCTAACTCTGAGATGTTCGCCAGCGGGTCAGATTCCCCTGAGCCGATATTTAAATCTTAGGATTGAGTTCTGCATATTTAGAGTGTATGCCCATCCGGTATGGGAAACCCAGCAAGTATGCGTCTCGTCCACCTTGAACTTTAGGGTTCAAGGGTAATGACATGCAGCGGCATCCTCGGAGTGCTTCTATTTTTCTTAAAATATTTCATCATTTATCTTCTTTTCTAAAGCTCAAATTTATTATATTTTTCTTGGTTTAGCGTCCTATACCCGTATCTTTTTTCGTCTTTTAAAAAGTTGACTAGATCTAATTACAGATCAATCAATTAATGATTCGTGTTTTATTATTTTTAAAATTTAATCAAAAATTCATACAGATGCCTATAATACTCGTTATGTTGCTACCCTCTATTTAAGTTATGGCATTTTATTAATCTAATGCCTTAAAATCCTGAAGACCATATTTATGACGACGATGAATCTTTCCGAACTTCGCAAACAGCTACGTAAACAGCGCCGTCAACTCTCTCGATTTACCCAGAAACAGACTCAACAACGTATCCTGAATATGATTCGGACTTTGCCAGAATTTCATGCAAGCAAATCTGTGGGGGTTTATCTGGATGCTTTCGGTGAGGTTCGGACTCAGGCACTGATTGAATACTGCTTTAAGCACCATAAACGGGTTTATCTCCCCAATATTTGCAATATGAACCAGCAACTCACTTGGGTAGAAATCAGCCAGAATCAATATCGTTCCCAGCGTTTTGCTCATCATCGGTTGGGAATGCGTGAGCCCATGGCTACACGTGGTCTGCATGTCTCAAAACTGGATCTTTTAGTTATGCCACTATTAGCCTGTGATCAATATGGCACCCGAATTGGTATGGGTGGTGGCTATTATGATCGTACGCTGGCAACAGCACCGCACCGTCCTTTTCGTCTGGGGTTAGCACATGACTTTCAGCTGATACCACAGCCTTTAACCCGAGAAGTTTGGGACCAGCCTCTAGATGCCCTGCTTACGCCTACACTTTTACAACGTTTTAAGCGTTAAACAATGTATTTCCAAATACATAAGTACTTTAAAATCACATAATTAGTCATTTTTTATACAATTTAGTCGCTATAGCCCTTGTAATTTTTAAATTACCCATCACTATTAAAAACATGGCAACACCGTTGTCACTCATTAGGAGTGCCCATGTCTGAAATTATTATGAATCAAGAAACCTTAGAGCCTCAGGTTCCAAGTGTATTACCACTTTTGGCGCTACGTGATGTGGTGGTGTACCCACACATGCAAATTGCGCTATTTGTCGGTCGTGAAAAATCGATCAATGCAGTTGATGTGGCTCGTAACAGTGACAATCTAGTATTTGTAGTTGCGCAAAAAGATTCGCTTACAGAAGAAATTGATCACGACAACTTATATCAATACGGTACTGTCGCGAAGATTGTGCAAGTTGTGAATCACGAAAATGATGAAAACTGTATTAAAGTCCTGATTGAAGGACTGTATCGTGCCAAGCTCAAAACCATCATTGATGAAAATGAGTATTTGACTGCTGAGCATGAACTTAGTCCAATGACTGTATCAGTCGATGAAACAACTCAAGCTACGCGCTTGCAGGAGCTGCGTGCCCTGTTCGCTCAGTATGCTGAAGCAAAACTTCGTAATGCTCGTGAGCTGATTGCAGCTGCGAATAAAATCGAAGACTTGTTGCAATTGTTATTCTTCGTAGCGACCCGTGTTCCTTTGAATATCGAAGTGAAACAGAAATTCCTGGAATACGACGAGTTCGATGCACATTTAACTGAGTTGATGACTTATTTATTGCAACAGTCTGAAGAACAGCAGATCGAACAGACTTTGCATGACTCTGTTAAACGCCAGATGGAAAAAAACCAGCGTGAATACTTTCTGAATGAAAAAATGAAAGTCATTCAGCGCGAGCTTTCCGATATGAATGGCGGTGCGGAAGATGACGTTGCGGAAATCGAAAAACGTCTGGCTGAAGCTGATCTGCCTGAGCATGTGCGCAAAAAAGCAGAATCTGAGTTCCGTAAACTCAAAGCAATGCAACCGGCCTCTAGCGAAGCTGCAGTAGTTCGTAACTATCTGGAAGTGATTCTGGATACCCCATGGAACAAAGCCAGCAAAGTTAGCATTAACCTGAATAAAGCGCAGGAAATCCTGGATGCCGATCACTATGGTCTGGACGATGTCAAAGACCGTATTGTGGAATATCTGGCGGTTCAGTCTCGCGTGAAAAAATTACGCGGTCCAATCCTGTGTCTGGTTGGTCCTCCAGGTGTAGGTAAAACTTCCTTGGGTGAATCGATTGCCAAAGCGACTGGTCGTGAGTTTGTCCGTATGGCCCTAGGTGGTGTACGTGACGAAGCAGAAATTCGTGGTCACCGTCGTACCTACATTGGTGCGATGCCAGGTAAGATCGTGCAGTCATTGACCAAAGTTGGCGTGAAAAACCCGCTGTTCTTGCTCGATGAGATCGACAAGATGGCTCAAGACTACCGTGGTGATCCAGCTTCTGCAATGCTTGAAGTACTTGACCCATCACAGAACAGCAAGTTCAACGATCACTATCTTGATCTGGACCTTGATCTGTCAGAAGTGATGTTCATCTGTACTGCCAACAGCATGAATATTCCTGAGGCCCTGCTGGACCGTATGGAAGTGATTCGTCTGCCTGGTTATACCGAAGAAGAGAAAGTTAACATTGCTGATCGTTACCTTGTTCCTAAAGCAATTAAGAACAATGGTTTACGTGCTAAAGAGTTGACTGTGCATGAGGAAGCGATTCGTGACATCGTGCGTCGTTATACTCGCGAAGCCGGTGTTCGTAATCTTGAACGTGAAGTGTCTAAAATTGCACGTAAGGTAGTGAAAGAAGCGGTTAGCAAGAAAGCTAAGAATCTTCAGGTTGAAGTGAATGCGGGTAATCTTCCAGACTACTTGGGTCCACATAAATTTGACTACGGCATGGCGGAAGAAGAAGCTCAAATCGGCCGCGTAAACGGCTTGGCTTGGACTTCAGTGGGTGGTGAGTTACTGACTATTGAAGTTGCAGCAGTACCTGGTAAAGGTAAATTCATTACCACCGGTTCACTTGGTGATGTAATGAAAGAATCGATTACCGCTGCCATGACTGTCGTTCGTACCCGTGCGGCTGAGCTAGGTATCGAAGCGTCTCGCTTTGAAGAAACTGATGTGCACGTGCATTTACCAGAAGGTGCGACTCCGAAAGATGGTCCATCTGCAGGTTTGGCACTGACCACTGCTCTAGTTTCTGCATTCACCGGTATTGCGATTCGTCCAGATATTGCGATGACAGGTGAAACCAGCTTAAGTGGCCGTGCAATGCGTATCGGTGGCCTGAAAGAGAAACTGCTTGCTGCGCACCGTGGTGGCATTAAACTGGTGTTCATTCCACAGGAAAACGTTCGCGACCTTGCGGAAATTCCTGAAAATGTAAAAGAAGGCTTAGAAATCAAAGCTGTGAAATCGATTGATGAGATTTTACCTCTGGCTTTGATCGATATGCCGAAAGCACTGGTGAAACCACCAATTGTGAAAGCAAGTGAAGAAGCTAAAGCTGCACGTCATTAAGACCTAAAGGCTTTGAAAAACACCCTGCTCTGGCAGGGTGTTTTTGTATTTAGGCGAGGATAATTTTAAAGACGAATCACCATATCGACCAAGCCATTCACGACCTGAGCCATCTTGGTCAGATCCAGTTTATCTAAGGTATCCTGCTCGGCATTGTAGTAAGGATTACGATAATGCGCTGTGTCTGTAATCAGCATAGTTGAATAGTTAAACTTGGCATAATTCAGATAACCAGAAAAATTCATGTCCTGAGCGAATGCCGGACTGACAAAACGCTGACAGTCCAGACGCTTGAAACGTTGCATGGACGCACAGTAATCTCCTGTCAAACCGGCCGATGCCAAATGTCCAATCGCAGCAATAAAGTTTCCATGTCGGGGATAGATCCATTTCAATCCTGTCGGATAGGTCTGCACCAGATTTTCATCATAATAACCAATAGAATCCAGAATAATGACACCTTTCACTTTTTGTTTCTGGGCCTTTAATGCTTTGGCATGTAGATAGCTTCCCATATGTTCAGTCTTGAAATAGGGTGGCTCCTCCAGTGTATAGAAAGCAAACTCGATATTATGTTTGAGTTTTGACTTTTGTAAGGCCAATAATCGAGCTGTTTCCAGTACCCCTGCTACACCGGAAGCATTGTTATCTGCTCCATACAGATCACTAAAGACATCATAATGCGCACCAATAACCAGTTTGGTTTTGGCTTTGGCATTCAGTTGACACACCACATTTCTATAGCTTAGGCTATTTACAATATAGTTTTGAAATTGGCAAGGAATGCCAAGCAGACGCATCTGTTCCTTGAGCCATGCTGAGACCCGGTTTAATTCACTGGTATTTTTAAAATTCCGGTATTCATCTACACTGATAATCTGTTTGATAAACAGTTCCAGATATTCTGGCTGTGCCTGTTTGGAGGAAAAATTTGCAGGCGCAGCAAAGCTCATGCCTGAACTGGTTAAACCGAGAATAATTAGTAGAAAAGTACAATATCTTTTAATAATGAAACTGGTCCGCATTTCTTATTATCCATTCCTTTATTATCAAGCGGATACTTGAATCATGTATATTAAAGCAACATTAAATTCATGATTTCAATTTCAATTTGTTTCCCTAGCTCAACTTCGTGTTGTTTGATCGTTATAATGAAGTATCTAATTATTGATCCAGTTCTATGAAAATCCGTATCTTAACCATCGGCCAGAAAATGCCGGCTTGGGTGCTGACAGGCTTTGAAGACTATTTCAAACGTATCCAGCCTTTTGTACAGACTCAGGTGGTTGAATTGCCCATGGCGAAACGGGGCAAAAACGATTCTGAAGCCGATATTCTGAAATACCGGAATGTTGAAGGTGACAGTATTTTAAATGCCTTAAAACAGAATGAAGTCCTGATTGCACTAGAAGTCGGTGGCCGTGAGTTTAGTACGGAAAAACTGGCTGAAACCATGAAAGGCTGGATGCTGGAAGGTCATGATATTGCCTTGGCGATTGGTGGGCCAGATGGCCATTCTGAAGCAGTCCGAAAAGCAGCAGCCTGGCATTGGTCCCTGTCTAAACTCACCTTGCCACATCCGCTAGTCCGTGTAATGCTGATTGAACAACTGTATCGCGCCATGAGCATCAACCATAATCATCCTTATCACCGTGCAGGCTGATCTGTTGATGCGTTCTGATTATGCAACGTTTTGTTGAACAATCCCCCCTGCCTTTGCTTCTCTTTTTATTGCATGATTAAAACATTGAATTAATGTGGTTTGACTTATGAACTTACAGACTTTGCCCGGCTTATTTATTTCTCATGGTTCCCCTATGCTCGCGCTCAATCCTGAGCAGGTTGGCCCGGCATTGCACCGTTTAAGCCTGAATCTGCCACGTCCAACTGCCATTATTGTTATGTCGGCACATTGGGAAAGTGAAGCTCTGGAAGTCAATACAGGTATTCGTCCTGAAACCTGGCATGACTTCCGTGGCTTTCCACCTGAGTTATATGAGTTACGCTACCCTGCTCCCGGCAATCCAGAGCTGGCTGAGCAAGTCTTGGGCTTATTGGCCAATGCCGGGTTCTCTGCACATGCCAACAGCACCCGTCCACGTGATCATGGCGTCTGGATGCCGCTCTTACATATGTATCCAGAAGCAGACATCCCGGTGGTTGAAATTTCTTTACCAATGTCGATGAGTGCAGAAGAGATTTACAAGATTGGCCAGACGTTGGCGCCACTTCGTGAGCAGCAGGTTTTTCTGATCGGGTCAGGGAGCATTACCCATAATTTGCGTGAATTGTCCTGGCAGGGAAATAGCGATGAAGTTCCGGAATGGGCATCGACCTTCCGTAACTATGTGGCCAATAAATTAACCCATAGCGATTTTGATGCCGTTCTGGACTGGCAGTCTATTCCTCAGTTAAAACGTAATCACCCAACGCTGGAACACTTTGCTCCACTGTTCTTTGCCATGGGCACTGGAAACCGTTTCAGTATCGTGCATAGCAGCTTTACGATGGGCGCTTTGGGAATGGATATTTACCGTTTTGACTGACAGTAAACTTCAACCATTTAACATCCGACTTTTTAATTTGGATACATTTTGTTAGCAAAAGCTACGTTTTGTATCCATATTTTTTGTTAATCTCTTGATTATAATCACGTTGAAACTTTAGCACATAGAATATAAACCAATGAAATTCAGTATTTTTGCGCTTGCCCTATTCCCTTTGGCTTTAACTGCATGTCAATCTTCTCATCTTCCTGCCGCTTCAGGAGATACAGCTATTTCTACTCTATCCACCACATTAAAAACGCCTACACAAATTTTACCCGCTTATACCTGGGAACTTGATCGTGGGCTGCAACGCCCGATTGTTCTGAGCTTTGATCAGCAAGGCAGACTGAGTGTAGCTTCTGGCTGTAATGGCCTTGGCACGAGCTGGACTGTTAAAGATAATACCCTGAGTACTGGTGACATGATGGGTACCATGATGGCGTGTGATGCACCATTAATGGAACAGGAACGTTTTATCAGCCAGCTTCTGCAAAAGCGTGATATTCCGTTTAGTCTGGATCTAAGTGATGCCAATCAGCCAAAACTGAGTATTACTACAGCTGATGGTCAAAAATATGTCTTTACCGGAAAAATGACACCGGAAACCAAATACCAAGGTCAGGCAGAAACCATTTTCCTGGAAGTTTCGCCACAGACTAAAGCCTGTACGGGTGTAGCTCAGCAAACCTGCTTACAGGTGAAAGAAATCAAATATGATGAAAAAGGTTTAAAGACTCAAGTAGATAAAGACTGGACTTTATTTTACGATCAGATTGAAGGTTTTCAGCATACACCGAATGAGCGTCAGATTATTCGGGTAAAACGTTATGAAATCAAAAATCCGGCAGCTGACCAGTCTAAATATGCCTATATATTCGACATGGCTGTAGAGCGTGAAACAGTCAAAGGCACTCTTTAAAGATAAAATCTGAACATAAAAAAACCGAGGCATTCACCTCGGTTTTTTTTAAGCTTAAACTAAGTCAGACTTAGAATACGCCTTGAGAAAGCATTGCATCAGCAACTTTTACGAAGCCAGCGATGTTTGCGCCGTCTACATAGTTTACAGTACCGTCTTCTTTAGTACCGTATTTCACACAGTTGCGGTGAATTTCTTTCATGATCGCGTGCAGACGCTCGTCAACTTCTTCGAAAGTCCAGCCTAAACGCAATGCGTTTTGAGACATTTCAAGACCAGAAGTTGCTACACCACCGGCGTTAGATGCTTTACCTGGAGCATAAAGGATTTTCGCTTCAATGAATTTCTCAACTGCTTCAAGTGTAGAAGGCATGTTCGCGCCTTCAGCAACACAGATTACGCCGTTTGCAAGAAGCGCTGCTGCATCATTCGCATCAAGTTCGTTTTGAGTCGCACATGGAAGCGCGATATCACATTTGATACCCCAAGGACGTTGACCTTCAAGGTATTCAAAACCGTGTTTAGACGCGAATTCAGAGATACGACCACGTTTAACGTTTTTCAGTTCCATTACTTCAGCAAGAAGTTCTTCAGTGAAACCGTCTTTAACGTGAACAGTACCTGCAGAGTCAGATAGAGAAACAACTTTAGCACCCAGGAACATTGCTTTTTCAGCAGCGTACTGCGCAACGTTACCAGAACCAGAGATAGTTACCACTTTATCTTTGAAGCTTTCGCCACGAGTTTTCAGCATCTCTTCAGCGAAATACACTGTACCGTAACCAGTTGCTTCTGGACGAGCCAGAGAACCACCGAAAGTCAGGCCTTTACCAGTGAATACACATGAAGTGTCATTGCTGAGTTTTTTCATCATACCAGCCATGTAACCAACTTCACGGCCACCCACACCGATATCACCCGCTGGGATATCTGTATTAGAACCAAGATGACGATAAAGCTCGATGATTAACGCTTGGCAGAAACGCATGATTTCGCCTTCTGATTTGCCTTTAGGGTCAAAATCAGAACCGCCTTTACCACCGCCCATAGGCAATGTAGTCAGGGCATTTTTGAAAGTTTGCTCGAAACCGAGGAATTTCAAAATAGAAAGGTTCACTGACGGGTGGAAACGCATACCACCTTTGAATGGACCAATCGCTGAGTTGTACTGTACGCGGAACGCACGGTTAACCTGTGTTTGACCTTGGTCATCTACCCAAGCAACACGGAACTGGATCGCACGCTCAGGTTCAACTAGACGTTCTAGTAAACCATGTGCTGCGTATTGTGGATTCTTTTCAATGAATGGCCACAAACTGGTCATCACTTCTTCTACAGCTTGAAGAAATTCGGGTTGATGTGCATCACGTGATTTTACGTAATCTAGGAACTCATTAAGTGTGTTGTATTTCAACGCTTAATCCTCAGCAGAAAATGGATCAAAATTGGTCAAATTTACAATCAATGTTAAATTTTGGCGCAAAATATTAAATATCTTTTGTAACTAATCTACAATACTTTTTTTAAAAATAGTTTAAATTTAATTTGATAACAATTATTTATATTGATTATGAATATTTTTTCTGTGTGCTTAAATGCCAATTGAATCAATGCTTAATTGTTAATTTATGCCTGATAATAATGCACAAAGTGACCTTTAATCGTGCATAACTTAGTTCCTTAAAAACATGTTAAAATTGTTAAATTGACATATTTTGTTTCATTCACTCTAAGGCTCAGTCCGAGCAGCCTAGGTTATTCATGAATTCGCAGATCTCTCTAGTCCAGTCTATTGATGCTTTATTGCCCCAAACCCAGTGCGGTTTATGTGGTCATCGTGATGGCTGCTTGCCCTATGCTCAATCCATTGCTGAGGGCGAAGATGCCAATAAATGTGTACCGGGTGGACAGCCCGTCGCTGATGCTCTGGCAACATTGTTAAATCGTTCTAAACTGCCCGCTGAAGAAAGTGTCTGGCCCATTCAGACGGATGGTCGTCCTCAGCGCATGAAAGCCATCATTCGTGAAGATGAATGTATTGGTTGTACCAAATGCATCAGTGCCTGTCCGGTCGATGCGATTATTGGCTCAGGCAAATTGATGCATACCGTGCTCACTGACTTGTGTACCGGCTGTGAACTCTGCATTTCGCCTTGCCCGGTAGACTGTATTGATCTGGTCGAAGATCTTCAGCCTTTGCCAACTGAAGCTCAGCGTATTGCTGAACAGGATGACTTGCGTAAACGTTACTATGCGCATATTCAACGCGAAGAAAAACGTCGCATTGACCGTAAGGGCCCTGTCGTTCGTGCCGAGATTAATACTGCCCTATTTGCCCAGTTCTCTGCTCAGGTCGATCAGGTTCCAGCCATTGAAATCGTGAAAAAACCAGCAGATGAAGTGGTTACACTTGATGCCAAAACCACGATTGAACTTGCAAAATTACGTACACAAATCAAAAAGTTAGAAAAACAGCTTTCGGTCCGTGAGGATGCACGCAAACGTCTGCAACTTGAAGAGCTGATGCAGCAATTACAGGCTTTACAGGGATAAGATCATGACTACAGTAACAGCTAAGCCTGTAAAAAACATGACTAAAAAACAGATTCAGACTTTCTTTGAGCGCCTGCGTGAACAGCGCCCCAATCCGAAAACCGAACTAAATTATTCCAGCCCATTTGAATTACTGGTTGCAGTGACCTTGTCTGCCCAAGCTACGGATGTAAGCGTCAATAAAGCCACGGATAAACTGTTTCCGGTCGCCAATACACCGGAAGCCATTTATGCACTCGGTGTGGAGGGGCTGAAGGAATATATCAAAACGATTGGCCTGTATAATTCCAAAGCTGTGAACGTCATTAAAGCCTGTGAAATGTTAATCAAGAAGCATAACAGCGTAGTACCGGACAATCGTGCAGATCTGGAAGCTTTACCGGGTGTAGGACGCAAAACGGCGAATGTGGTACTAAATACCGCCTTTGGCCAGCCCACCATGGCTGTAGACACGCATATCTTTCGTGTTGGTAACCGTACCGGGTTGGCGGTGGGTAAAAACGTGCTTGAGGTCGAGCATCGTCTGGTCAAAGTGATTCCAAAAGAATTTATTATTGATTCACATCACTGGCTGATTTTACATGGTCGCTATTGCTGCATTGCACGTAAACCGAAGTGTCACGAGTGTGTAGTCGCCGATGTCTGTAACTGGCCAGACCGTTTTGAATTTGGCGCAGGTCGCGCAATTCCGGTGAAAAATATTGAAGCTGAACGCTAGGTTCAGCTTTTTAATTTAAGTACTCGAAAAGTTTTTATTTTTTATTTTGCTCAGCCTGTTCTTGCTTGCGCTTTTGCTCAAGCTCTGCCTGTAATTTAGGATGCAGCTGACGCTCAGGCACCTTACCCGCATTTTCAGCACGTTCTTCCTGGCGTACTTTTTTTAACATCTTAAAGCTCACATAGAACAGCGCAAACAGTACTGCCAGAAATACAATCATCAATCCCAATACAGCACATTTCACAGCAGATCCTTTTGAACAACGCAATAAAAAGAGCCCTAATATGACTTAGGGCTCTTTGAAAGTCAAAATGATCGGAAACCGATTATTTTGCTTGATCCAGAATCGTGAAAAGATCTTTTTGAACTTCTTCGATTGGACGTAGACCATTTAACTTGTCATAAGTCGGTGCATTTTCGCCTGAAGCTGCACGGCCTTGATAGAAGCCAACCAGCTGTTCAGTTTCAGTGTGGTATGAACCTAAACGGCGACGAATAGTTTCTTCCTGGTCATCTGGACGTTGTACCAGATCTTCACCAGTTTCATCATCTTTACCTTCCACTTTTGGCGGGTTGTAAACGATGTGATAAACGCGACCAGACGCCGGGTGTTGACGACGACCAGATAGACGTTGAACGATTTCTTCATCCGGCACATCAATTTCAATTACATGATCAATTGCAATGCCTTCTTTTTCCAGCGCTTCAGCTTGAGGAATCGTACGTGGGAAACCATCAAAGATGCAGCCATTTGCACAGTCAGGTTGTGCAATACGCTCTTTGACCAGACCAATGATTAATTCATCAGAAACCAAACCGCCATTGTCCATGACGCTTTTAGCTTGTAGACCTAATTCAGTTCCTTCACGAATTGCAGCACGGAGCATATCACCGGTTGAAATTTGTGGGATATTGTAGCGCTTACAGATCAACTGAGCTTGTGTACCTTTACCTGCTCCAGGTGGTCCGAGTAAGATAATGCGCATATATAAACATCCTCATTTTTTAACTATGTATAAGATACCCAGCTTCACACGACCAAAACGTGTGCTGCTCTTTGGCATCTAATTATAAGAAAGCCACAAACAAATGGATTAAACCCGCAACAAAACCGGTAACTCCCCCCAGGACAATCAAGATCCATTCATCTTCCTGAAAAGCAGGACGTAATAGATTCTGAAACTCGTTAGGCGTCAAATCACGTATGCGGTCTCTAAACATTTGATAGATCTTCTGTGCACGGCTCGCATTAAACGCAGGGTCGCTTACAGGCACCATCGTAATTTCAATCGAGCGATCGATCAAGTCTGTCTTGAGTTTTGCATACTCTTTTGGTCCTAAAGACAACTGTAAAGAGGTCCGAACCAGCGGTGTTTCCATAATTTCGTTAATATGACGTTTGACAATACGGCGGGTTTTATCTTTTTTACCACCATACATCATTTCTGTCATGATTGATTTTAGCGTAATCAGATCTTCTGTGACCACACTTGCAAATACGTCAGAAACTTCCTCCTGACGTTTCATAAATGCGCCTTGTATGTTATAGGTGCCAATTCTTGGAATTACCGGCTTAATCCAAGGGAATCTATGATCGGCTGTACGCTTAAAGAATTGCGGGTATTTAATATAATGCGGTTCTACCGGATTAAACACCATCCAGATCGCAATCCAGTTAGTCAGGAAGCCCCAGATAGCCGCCCAGAACGGTACGGTCCAGTGCCATGGCACTACAAACCAGACCACCATCTGGAACAGGCCAAAGAACATCCCGATCAGGGCACTGATATGCCAGATAAAGTTGATTTCTTTCTGTCCGACTTTCAGGAACATGCGCACCATTAAACGGCGATCGCCTTCCATTTGACTGACCACCATGTCGCGCATATCGACCAGTGACTCGACGTTCATGGTCAGTTCAGTCACTAATTCTTTTAATACCTGTGGCAGCTGTTTATGAGCTTGGGCATAAATACGGCGCTTGATTGAATAAGGCAAGTTTTCCCACAGCACCGCATTACGGTCCATCATGACTTCATCAATCAGATGTTCCAGTTCAAAACCGACCTGTTCCCCGATAATACGTGCCATATCATCCGGGTCCATTGCCTGCAAGAACTCTTGGATAGAACCCAATTTAGACAAGGTATTATCCGTGATAATTCCTGAGATTCTTCCAGCTTTACGCGGCACAATACCTTGCCAGCCAACAGGAACAGGCCCGACATGAAAACCCCAAAAATTAATTGGATAAAACACCATTTTTAGCGCCATCCACACGTGAGCCCATGTTACGAATGCGGTCACCGGGATAATGCTGAGCACTGCCCAAAAATCTGGGCGATTCAAGAAGGCTTGCCACAATTCATTGACGTACTCAAGCATGCATAAATTCCATATTTAATTTTTTGTTCACAGAATACAGGTATTAATAAAGTTGAATATTTTGTCTATAAACCGATACTTAAAGTATAGGAGAATTGTAGTCTGGGTTCAGTTTCGGCTACAACGCGACCATTACTGTCCTGTAATTTCTCCCCCGCCCCAATACCGATACTAAAACTGCTGATCCGTTCTGAACTAAGCAAAACATACGCCAGATCAATGCCCCCACCTAAACGGCTTTCGTATTTGCCATCAACCTGTTTGCTATCGATATGACCGGCATAAGCCCCTACATAATAACCATTTTTGTCCTTGCCGGTGAGGTGTGCAGGATAACGAAAGCCAACTTGTGCTCCAACTGTACGATCATCGTTGAGAAAAGCACCACCTTTCACATAAGCAATCCCATAAGGATTCACCCATTCAGTGTTTAGATGGATAAGTTTCTGGGTAAAACCGACCCCAACATTAAATGCTTTAGGCTCACGATCCTCAGTTCTGTTTGTCGTATTATTCACTTGATCATGTGCATATACCCCATTTGCAAAGAATGCAAATGCCAACAAAGGGTAAACTTTGTTCATTCCTTCACCATCTTCCTTAATTATAGTTTTTGGTAGAGTCCTATTTTTATTTAATTTTGACTTTATCAGAATTATTAAAACTCTTGTACACAGCACTTTACAATTTTCATGTCTGCAAAGTCAAAGTTTAAACACAGGAATTGCTATAGCCAGTTTTCCATTATCAAATCCCGTACAGTTGCGCTAGAATACTCCACTTTGATTCCTTTCCCTCTGGTCTTAAGTCGATCGCGTATGAAGCAGCACTTTCCTTTAAAAAATGCACAACAAGAAAAGCGCATCTATAGCAGTCGGGTCTGGATCTCTGTCGGTATTGTGGTTTTCTTTATGCTGCTGCTGGTCAGCCGCTATGCCTATTTGCAAATTTTTAATTTTGAAACCTTCTCTACGGCTTCTGACCAGAACCGTATTCGTCTGCAGCCTTTAGCGCCAGCACGCGGTTATATTTACGATCGTAACGGTATTTTACTTGCCGATAATTATCCTGTTTTCACAGCTACCTTAAGCCGCGCCGATGTGCAGGATATTGATGATACGCTGAAACGTCTTACACCTATTCTGGAATTAACCGAAGAAGATATTGAACGTTTTCAGGCACGAATCAAGACGGCGCGTAAAACTGAGCGTGTGTCAATCAAGCTGAATCTGAATGAAAATGATATTGCCCGTTTTAGTGAGGTGAAATATCTATTTCCGGGCGTCAATATTGAAACGCAGATGACCCGTTATTATCCGCATGGTGAACTCTTCGCGCATGTGATTGGTTATGTTGGCCGTATTAATGACAAAGAACTCAAAGAAATTGATAAGGATCTCTATGCCGGATCTAACCTGATTGGGAAAATCGGGGTAGAAAAATACTATGAAGATTTATTACATGGTGTGCCGGGTAATGAATCTGTTGAGGCTGATGCTTTCGGTAATGTTCTGCGTCACTTAGGCCGTAAAGAGCCGGTACGCGGTAATGATCTGTATTTATCACTGGATTATGGTCTACAAACCATTGCCACTGAACAACTGGCCGGTCGTCGTGGTGCTATTGTCGCGATTGACCCACGTACAGGTGAAATTCTGGCGCTGGTTTCCAGTCCAAGTTTTAACCCTAATTTATTTGTCACCGGGATTAGTAGCAAAGACTATTCAGGCCTTCGTGACAGTTTGGATCAGCCACTTTATAACCGTGCGGTTCAAGGGGCTTATCCTCCAGGTTCAACGATCAAACCGATGTTTGGTATGGGTGGTCTGCATTATGGACTGGTCGACTGGAGTACAGCGATTTCTGACCCGGGCTACTTTACCTTACCGGGCGATAGTCACCGCTTCCGTGACCATAAAAAAACAGGTCATGGTGCTGTGAACCTGCATAAGGCGCAAGTGGTATCCTGCGATACTTATTTCTATGTCATGTCCTACCGCATGGGCATTGAAAAAATGAATAGCTGGATGCGCCAGTTCGGCTTTGGCGAAAAAACCGGTGTGGATTTACCAAGTGAAAGCTCAGGGCTTTATCCAAGTCCTGAATGGAAAATGCGTACCCGTAAATCCAAATGGTCACGTGGTGAAACTATTTCGGTGAGTATTGGTCAGGGTGCCTTTACCGCCACACCATTACAGCTCGCCATGGCAACTGCTATTACAGCAAATCAAGGCTCACATGTTACGCCTCACGTACTGCGTGAAAGTAAAGGTGCCAAACCTTTTACAGTACATAATGCCCCTAATGGTAAAATCGACTTTAATGGTCAACCAGATGACTGGATCAAAATGCGTGATGCGATGATCGATGTGGTTCAGTCAGGCACAGGTCGCGGAATCCGCACGCCGATGTATCAAATCGCAGGTAAAACCGGTACAGCACAGGTGAAAAGTATTGCCCAGGGTAAGCGCTATAATGAAGCCCTGCTGACTGAACGCCAGCTGGATCATGGTCTGTTTGTTGGTTTTGCACCTGCTGAAGCCCCTGAAATTGCAGTAGTCGTTGTCTGGGAAAATGGCCGACATGGTGGTTCTGCTGCACAACTGGCTAAACCGTTATTTGACTACTGGTTACTGTCTCGCGATAAAAATCCGATCCATCCTGCCGGCCATCAAATTAGTGGTGGTCTCATGACAGCAGGTATTAAACCGGGCGAATTGCCAAGTGGACCGAATCTGTTAAGTGCTGATCCGAATGCGACCCCAACACAAGAAGGCGGTCAGGCGACCCACGCACAGCCAAACAATCCGCAACCTGCAACTTCTCGCTCTACCCCTTCAGCCAATGACGATCAGGAATAATTCATGAAAAATCAACTTAGAATTATTGGTGGTGACTGGAAACGCCGTCAATTGGCTTTTGCCAGTGTCGAAGGATTACGCCCCACACCTGATCGTGTGCGTGAAACTTTATTTAACTGGCTGATGTGGGATGTCCAGAATGCCTGTGTCTTGGATCTGTGTACCGGTTCAGGTGCTTTATCTTTTGAAGCATTATCACGTGGTGCAGCTTCAGTGGTGATGATTGAGCCGGATCGTACTCAGGCACAATTCCTCACCCAAAATCTGGAATTACTCAAAGTCACCAAAGCACGTGCGCAACTTAAAGTTGCGACAGCACAACAAGCATTAACCAGCCTGAAACAGCAGTTTGATCTGGTCTTTCTAGACCCGCCTTATAGTTTGGATCTATGGGAAACTCTGGCTACTCAGGCTGATCCACTGATTAAAGAAGATGGTTTTATTTATGTAGAAGCCGATCGTGAACTGAGTACATTGAAGTTACCAAGTTCATGGCGTTTAGTTAAAAATACCAAAGCCGGTACAGTACGCGCAGGGCTGTATCAAAAAAAAGCAGCTTAAGACCTACTTATATTAAATACTTAAATAAAAAAGGAATCCTTAAAGGAATCCTTTTTTATAAATGGAAGGTAACGGTTAACGATTACGACGCCAGTCCCGATCGCCTCTGTCACGTTTCCAGTCACGATGATCTTTATGTTTTTTCCAATCCTTATCACCACGATCCCGATCATAATGTCCATTACGATCATGATGACCGCGATAACCTTCATCCCAAGGATCAACCACACAGCCTGTTAGCGCTACTGCCAATACAGATGACAGTAATATCATTTTTTTCATGTTCATCACCTCTATACCGCACTCAATTAGTATCAAGTGATTTCATGAAGAGTACGCGGAGCCATTGTTGCACTCTTGTATGATTTTGTTCATTTTCCATACTTAATTAAAGGATTTGTCTCGGATTTAATAAAAATCATTTATGCATATTTAGACTTAGATCCGCATAAATACAGCTAAGGATCTGCTTGGTTTTTCTAGCCATATTTTGAATACTACAAACTTTTCCAATACCCTGATTTTTATGACCTGGCTACTCTTTATTCTTGGTGCAATTATCGCAGGATTTGTACAGGGACTTACCGGTTTTGCTTTTGCATTAATTGCCATGTCATTCTGGGTATGGGGATTAAGTCCTC
Organism: Acinetobacter sp. YH12249; assembly: GCF_013417475.1. Classification (NCBI taxonomy): domain Bacteria; kingdom Pseudomonadati; phylum Pseudomonadota; class Gammaproteobacteria; order Moraxellales; family Moraxellaceae; genus Acinetobacter; species Acinetobacter sp. YH12249. The sequence goes on from NZ_VPDX01000005.1 coordinate 62,354, forward strand.
AACTTGCTGCGCCCTTAGTAGTTTTTGCCTCGGTGTGGAGTCACCTCATTTCATTATCCAATGAACCTAGACTTCCTCATCTGCACCGAACCTTATATCTACCTTATTTAATTGCTGGTCTGATCGGTGTCCCACTCGGCACCTGGTTACTGAATATCGTTGAAGCGAGTACTTTTCGTATTTTGCTTGGTATATTTCTCGTGATCTGGTGTCCACTGATGTTGCTTAATCCACAGATTAAATTGATTCAACATTCAGGTAAAACTGCGGATGCAGGGATTGGTTTGGTTGGCGGCATCTTAGGAGGTTTAGGGGGATTCTGTGGTTCTTTACCCTCTGCCTGGTTAATGCTAAAGCAACTACCGAAAGAACAGCAGCGCTATATATTGCGTCATTTTAATTTTGCCATACAGGTGTTTACCTTGGCCGCCTATTTACTGCAAGGCACCTTAAATCAGACTCACCTCCCCTATATGGCGGTACTCATTCTGGCTGTAAGTATTCCCGCTATTTTAGGCGCACGTCTGTTTCATCAAATTTCAGAATTACGTTTTAAACAGATTGTCTTAGGCTTGCTCTTCAGCTCGGGCTGCTTTCTCCTGATCAAAGAAGGCATTGACTCATTTGCGCGATAGAGCAGCTCTAAAACCTTACATCACTTTGCTTTCAGCCCTATTGCTGTTATGTTAGCCCGGATGATTCTCTAGGCGGATATAAGCGATGCAAATTCGTGATCAAATTGTACTTGTGACTGGTGGTGCACGTGGATTGGGTCTAGCCATTACCCAGCTCCTGATACAGGAAGGTACACGTGTGGTAGTAAATTACCATAGCAGCAAAACCCAGGCTGAAGCTTTACAAAATCAGTATCCTGATCAGGTCTTTGCCTGTCAGGCAGATGTAACACAAGCTGATCAGGTACAAGCTTTATTCGCTGCCAGCAAGGCCCATTTCGGAGAGGCTATCCATTCCGTTGTTAATAATGCGCTGGTGCAGTTTGAGTTTAATGGTGATGAGCGACCTAAAGTTGAAGATCTGACCTGGGAAAGCATGGCCCGTCAGTTTAGTGGAGCAGTTCAAGCCTGTTTAAATACGACGCAAGCTGCATTAGAAGATATGAAACAGGCACATTTTGGTCGTATCGTAAATATTGGGACTAACCTGGTTCAAAACCCTGTCGTTCCTTATCATGATTATACGACTGCAAAAGCGGCGCTATTGGCCTTTACCCGAACTACTGCGCAAGACCTGGGTCAGTATGGGATTAATGTGAACATGCTTTCAGGTGGATTACTGCAAACCACGGATGCAAGTAAAGCAACACCTGACTTTGTCTTTGACCTGATTGCTCAATCCACTCCTCTGCGCCGCGTGATTACGCCTGAGGAATTTGCGTCTGCTATTTTAATGTTCCTGTCACCTTATTCACGTGCAGTGACAGGCCAAAACCTGATTGTCGATGGCGGACTGGTTAAAGGTTAAAGATCGCAAAGGAAGAATGAGATTCTAAATTTCATTCTTCTATTTTTTGACCAGTTGTTGAATAAAACTACTTTTGCATAGCACATTTACTTCTACAATAGTGCGCTCCCCATCAAAGTTCATCTATTTTCTATGAAATTCCTAACGGCATTGCTCAGTAGCATGTTACTGGCAGGTTGTATGTCCAATGATCTTAAAAAGTCAGAACAGCTTCTGCAAAACTTCAATTGTACCAAGATTGATACAGCGCAAATGCCACACAGTAGTATGACGGACTATTATCAACACATGCTATACAGCAGCAAAACCAAGGTCGAATCTTATATTGAGCAATATCATCAAGGTGAAGAGCTCTTTGACCTGCCTTTATATGAAGTGGTAGAACAGCAATACAATCTTTATAAAGATGCCTGCCAGAATCTGGGGGGAATTTTATCTGAAGAGAATCAAAATTAAATTCGGCATTTATTTACCTTACAGAAAAGCAGAGTTCATCCCTCTGCTTTTCTTTTTCCTGAAATTAAAAATAGCGTTGATCAATACTGAATTTTTCAGGAAATTTAGGTTCAATATTGGCATAGAACGCCATGATCTCAGCCATATCCTGTTCATAATTTCCTGTTGGATAAATGATTTTACCTACACCCGCTTCTTTTTTCGCATAATCCATATAAGCCAGCGCAATCGGCACACCCGCATTGATCGCCACGTGATAAAAACCGGTTTTCCATTGTTCCTGACGGGCGCGTGTGCCTTCCGGTGTAACCAGCATTACTAGTTTAGGATGCTGGTTAAATAGATCTGTCATGACCTGAACCATGCTTGGACGTGGCTCACCCGGTTGTTTAGGACGACGGTCAATACCAATTCCACCCATCGCACGTACAAAAGGCCCAAATGGAAATTTCATATAGCTGTCTTTAATGGTCAGACGCACATTTACTTTTAATGCCTTTAAGGCCAAACGTGCATATAGTGCATCCCAGTTACTGGTATGTGGCGCTGCAATCATCACACATTGATCAAGGTCTTCGGGCCATTGATCATCGGTTTTCCAGCCCATTAAATTTAAAGTTTTCTCAGCTAAATTTTCAAACACAGCTACATCACAATCATTGTCAAAATTTCGCCACAGTCTAACAATGTAACAGAATATAGATAGTGCATACTGATCAATAAAGCACCAATTAATATATATTTGTATTTTTAAATTTTAGGAAGAATTTTCAATTTATTGTTATTTGAATATTTCTTCTTTCACTTCTTATAACAAGTTCGTTCTTTTAAGCAAATAATGAGTTCAATTTATTTTACTGATTTATATATTTTTCCATCCTAATTTTAGGATATGTCGATTTTGGCTTTCTTTCTATACTTCGCTGACATAATAAATTTCAGGAAGATTTTCATCAAAAAGACTTTAATTTGTCTTGCCTTAGCGGGGTTACTTACAGCATGTGGCGGTTCAGATAATGATCGTACAGAGGGTTCATCACCTGTTCCACCTACAGCTCCGGTCGGGACCGAAACTGGTGTACTGACAGATGGAATTATCTCAGGGGTAACATATATCACCAGCAGTGGTGCTGAAGGGGTTACTAATGAAAAAGGCGAATTTAAATTTAATGACGGAGAAAAGGTTAAATTCCTGATTGGTGACGTACAACTAGGTCAAGAAATTGAAGCTAAAGAACGTGTTACTCCGTTAGATTTAGCACAAACAGAAAATGCACGTACCAACCTGATGGTGTTTTTACAGTCTTTAGATACAGATAGTAATAATGACAATGGGATTAGTATCAATACTGAAGCTGCTAATGCCCTTCTTAATAAAACTTTAGATTTTTCTAAGGCCCCTACAGCATTTGCTACAGATGTGGTATCAACAGGCGTAGTTACCACAGAAAAATTGATTACACCTGAAAAAGCTGCAGAAAACTTCCAGTCAACTTTCTATAAAGATATTGCCAGTACTTGGGAAATTGGCCGTAATGCAAACAGCGCTGTTCTAATCCATATTTTAGAAGATGGCCGTTATGCCTTAGGTCAAGCAGAAGCTGCTGATGGTGATGGAACGCCTGGCATTGAAACTGGAGAGTTAAACTGGAATGCAACTACCAGTGTAATTTCACCGCGTATTATTCAAGACAGTAATGGTGAATGGGGACTCTCACATCCTGCAGGAGGCAAACCTTATACGTTAAACTATGATGGAACGACCTTAATTCTGACAGAACCGGGGATCAATACCGAATACCGTTTAAGCCGCGTCAAACAGTCTGCTAATGGTCTGGTAGGTGCATGGAGATTTAGTGACACCCATTTATTTGCCTTCTTTGACACAAACTATTATTTCTTCCTGGACACTGAAGGCGGAGATGATTGTGGCTGGCCTGGTATTGAATATGGCAAATTTATCCTCTCAGGTAATACACTTACGACCACTGAAGTTTTATTCGATACCAATGAATGTGGCGGATTACAAGACAGTTCCGATGGCAGCAAGACCATTGCAAACATCAATGTATCGGCTGAAACTCTGATCTTGCATCCACAAGGTGAAGGTCCTGTAACATTACAGCGCGTTAGATAATGAGCACTGCCTACCTAAAGAATTATCTTTAGGTAGGTTTAATTAATATGTTCAAAATGAATCGTACATCCCATCAATAAGTGCATCAGCTCAATTTGTGAAGTGCAGTCAGTTTTTTCATAAATATTCTTAAAATAAGTGCGTACTGAACTTAAAGTGATCCCACATTTCACTGCAATTTCTTCTAATTTATAGCCATTGATTAAAAGTTCACACAAATCAAATTCACGTTTTGACAGTTGATATGCTTGCTGCAAATAAGCTCTAGATAATGAATAATGCCGGTTTTTGTCTGTCATAAATACAGCAATCTGATGCTGAGCTTCAGAAAATTGCTGCATTTTTCTCAACCTTTTAAAAGGCACAACAGTGAGCATCAATTGCTGTCCTTTAGAATCCTGCAAAGCCAAGACCCCGCCTATTTCACTCGACATCTTGGTATCTTCCAGCAAAGCACTCGATAGCAATCTTTCCAGACGTTCCTGATCACCTACCGGTGTTTTCAGCCGGTTATGCATATCCATTTCCAGACATGTTGAAGCTTCAATCATGCTTTGTGCTAGTGGATTTGAATAAGATAACTTGAGATCCTGATCCAGCAAAATAATACCGATTTTTAAACAGTCTAATACGGTATATAAGCTGATATTGTCTTGTTGTACCAAACTGATTTGCCGATGAATCTGTAAAGAGCGACGCAAATGTATGCCGATCCGTTTGAGAAAATTCAGTTCAGCTGCTTCAAAACCTTGAGTGTGTGGAGCACGATGTAGTCCCATGACTGCCCAGCGATAGTTTCCTCTGTCCAGCAATACTCCCGCCATATACCCTATCCCTGTAGGCTTAAGGCATTTTTCATAAAAAATATACTGTTCTGTTCCAGGTTGATCCGCATAATGACGGCAGTCTTGATTAAGTGCCTCCCCCATATCAATTTCATTCCATAGAGGCATGTGCAGCTTCATGTCAATGACCCGAATCCGTTCCTCCTGATAAGCAGCCAGACTTTCTTCCGGGATATTGTAAGTATAAACAAAGTCATAGGCGGGATTGAATTGATCAAGACCGGTAAAAATTGCACTATGACTCTGGGTATATTGCACAATATCCTGAATGACCTCTAGCCATAAAGCAGGCAATAAAGCAGCATCATATATTTTCGCGATGATATTATTTTCCTGTTCTGCTTTCATGACCGCTCTTATTAATAATTATTTCTATCAAATCATAACCTTAAGGTTTATAAAATAAAACTAAAGAAAACCTATCGCTTATTTTGTATTTTAATTATCTTAGTTTCTCATCTACATATATTTAATCCGTTTCACTTAACGAATCAATTTTTAACAAGATCTCTCTGTATATTGATAGCTCATACTTTTAATGTAAATCCTAATACAGAAGAACAAGAGGATGATCTTCAATGAAAAAAATATTATGGCCTGCTTTATTGGTAGTAACAGTTACTAGTTTAAGTGCATGTTCTAAACAGAATGACCGCGATATGGCCAGTGCAGATACTCAATCTAATACCACAAATGCTCCTGTTACTACAGAGACTACAAATAGTCAAAGCAATATGAGTACTGAGATGAGCAGTAATGCCACTGCCAACTCAAACTGGACAGGTGAATATGAAGGTGTTTTCCCGTGTGCTGACTGCGAAGGTATTAAAGTTGAACTAGATCTTAATCCTGACAAAACTTATGAATTGAGTGAGGAATATTTAGGTAAAACTGGAAATAATGAAACTGAAACCAAAGGTAGCTTCACTTTCGATCCTCAACAACCTTCTATTATCGTCCTAGATGGAAAAGCTGAAAACCGGAAGTTTTATGTAGGTGATAATTTCGTTGAAGCTCGTGATATAGAAACAGGTAAGGAAATACAGAGTAATCTGAATTATAAATTAGTTAAAAAATCACCTTAATCATTTTGTAACTTAATAAAAAATCCCCACAAAAGCGGGGATTTTTTATTTCAACTATGTTGAGGGTAAATTATTTACCGCCAAACACATATGAAACACCTACACGGCCACCAACTTCGTTACCGCCAGCGAAACCAAGAGCAGCACTTAGAGAAGTACGGCCATCAGCGAATACGCTTGCAACACCTAAAGCACCGGCAGTTTCACCTTCATAGTGACCTACACCACCGAATACTGCGAATTGACCAGCACCGATGTTAGGAATTTGTTGTTGAGCAGCTAAAGCAATTGCAACACCACGGTAAGCAGTTTGCTCTACGTCATCAATACGGCTGTTCAAACGAGCTGCTGTAGAATTGAATTGAGTTAAACGAGAATCAACTTCCACTAGAGCAGCATCAACTTTAGCATCAACAGCTTTAGAAGTTTCTTCTAAGTAGCCTTTCACAGAAGTTTTTGAACCAGTAGCAGCGTCAACAAAAGCGATGTCACCAGTGGTTTCAATACCAGCTGCAGTTACTGTAGTTTGCGCTGTAACTTTACCATCTGTAGTATTTGTAGCTTGTAAACCGTAAGTTTTATTACCTGCTTCATCTACTGCAATAATGCCAGTTTTTACATCCTTAGTTGATGTAGATACTGGAGCATTAGAAGTTACTGTATATTTATTACCACTTGTATCATTTGCAACTAATGGGTCTGTACTAGAAATTTTGATTTCACCAGCATTTGGGGCTTTAGAAACAGACTCACCATAGGTAACGTTTAGATTTGATACTAAACCAGTATTTACTGTAGTAGTACGATCGCCACCAGTTGTTTCATCAGCTGTACCTTTACCTACTTTAGTTAAGTTAGCATCACTAGTATCGCCAGTGTAAGCAGTCAAAGTATTATCAGTTGCTTTGAAATATTTACCATTAAATTCAACTACACGATTACCATCTTTATCATCGTAAGCATTTAGTACTGCTGTTGGTGCAGTTGTAGTAGTGCCTGTAACTGAAGTTGTAGTTACTGTACCTTTCTCAAGATCAACCACTCCACCTTTCGCCACATCCAAGACAGCTAAACCATTGCCTGTAACACCAGCTACAGCAGTATTGGCATCAGCTTCAGTTTTAATTGTTGCAAGAGTACCTTGAACATTTTTTCCAGCTAAAGTGAAATCGTATTTAGCTTTACCAGCTGTATCACGATCTTCTTCAGTAATGTTACCAATTTGAACATCTTTTTTAACTGAAACTACATCAGTTGCAGTAGTTGCTGGTGATGTTTCACCTGTAAAAGTGATTTTCTCATCAACTAGACCATTATTACCATGCCAGTCAGTATTTACTAACTGACCTTCAAGAGTATAAGTTCCGGCTGTTGTTGTTGTTGTGGTGGTGGTTGATCCACCAAAAGACCAATAATTATTTTGGTCTACATTACCATCAAAGCTTAAACCACCTGTTGTAGTACCACCTGTTGTAGATGGAGTTGATTCTGTAATTTGGACTTGACCAGCAGACACTACGATTGTGTAATCTTTTGTTTCACCTGTAAATGCTGTTAGCTTATCACCTTCAAGCTTATACCAACCATTTTGAACAACCCCATTGCTGTCATTAGCATCTTCTACTTTAACAAGAACATCACCTTCAGCATTTGCGTATTTTACTACATCTGCTTGGTTCACTGCTGCTAGCGCACCAAAACTTACTGCTGCTAATGCAGCTGCCAATAAGGTTTTTTGAAATTTCATATAAATTTCCTTCAATTTTTATAAAAAGACTGGCCTACCCTAGGATCATGTAAACCAGCAAAACTGTTACGAATGCGTGGTTAAAAGGGAATTACGCCATTCATACCCCACCGCCACCGCGGTCCTGAGGCAATAATATACAAAACATAACAAATTTATCAATCAAAATTTGATTTATTTTTTAAATATTAATTTATCTATTATGTTTAATATTAATTTATATGTATAACTTTATGTTTTTATTGCATATATAATTGGATTATAATCATCAACTAAAAGTTTATGTTGTTAGAATTATTTACTAATATTTGAATTAAGCTGAGCTAAATAAATTTGATTTAAGAAATAAAGAAAATTCATTACAAATAATTACAACAAGTTATCTTAAATAAAGTTGTTACAATTGAAATATTTTCGAAGTTTTCTTAAAATTAGGCTCTGAAACATTGTAGTATTTAAAATACTTTTTAAGGCTAGGCTTAAAAGTATAGGAATAGATAGAAGGAATTTATGAGCAGCCAAAAAGAAAAAAATCTATTTGCTGAACGGCTGAAAAGTGCTTTAACAAATGCAAGACATCCTATAAGTCCTACTTATTTATCAAAAGAATTTAATTATCGTTATGACGGTCCAGCTATTTCAGTACAGTCAGCAAATAACTGGTTGTTAGGAAAGGCAATTCCTAGCCAAGATAAATTGGCAATACTCGCAATTTGGCTTAATGTTTCCAACCAATGGTTAAGATTTGGAGACCATGATTTTAATCCTGCCCCTCAAGTTTCAGAACACGATACTGAAGATTTGGATTATTATTTAAAGTTTCGCTCTTTAAAAAATACCCAGAAAGATATTATTAAAAAGTTGATTGATGAATTTAATCAATTGTAATCTTTTGAGTGAAGTAAGCTAATAGCTTTCTATGTTCATATTCACTTTTCTTTAAACGATCTTCATACTCTCTTAATTTTCGGTATAAAGATTTTAATTCATCCTTACTAACCAGTACCAGTTCAGATTGATCATCTGAATTCTCACCCTCATTTATAACTGTATTGCTCATATTGCCATATATATCAATTATATTTTGATCAAATAATAAATCAAAACTTTACACAAACCAAGCCTAAAAACATTACAAAAGTAAACATTTTTCATTTATTTAAAAAAAATTGAATACTTCATCAATCATTTATGACTATAAGTCAACTTAAGTCTCAAATTTTACTATATTTTTCACGAAAATCTCACTTTTATTTTATTTAAAATTAAAAAAATCCCCACAAAAGCGGGGATTTTTTACATCATATGATCGAACGATGTATTACATCATGCCGCCCATACCACCCATGCCGCCCATGTCAGGCATTGCTGGTTTTTCTTCCGAGATTTCAGTGATCATGCACTCAGTTGTGAGCATTAAGCCCGCTACAGATGCAGCATGCTCAAGTGCAGAACGGGTTACTTTTGCAGGGTCAAGAATACCCATTTCCAGCATGTCGCCGTATTCACCAGTTGCCGCGTTATAACCGAAGTTACCTTCACCGTTTTTCACAGCATTGATCACAACAGATGGCTCATCACCAGCATTGGCTACGATTTGACGAAGTGGCGCTTCAATCGCACGACGAAGAATGTTGATACCTACGTTTTGGTCATCGTTAGCACCAGTCAGACCATCAAGTGCAGATGCAGCACGTACCAGTGCAACACCACCACCCGCAACAACACCTTCTTCAACCGCAGCACGAGTTGCGTGAAGCGCATCATCCACACGGTCTTTCTTCTCTTTCATTTCAACTTCAGTTGCAGCACCGATTTTAATCACTGCTACACCGCCTGCTAGTTTAGCAACGCGTTCTTGAAGTTTTTCTTTGTCATATTCAGAAGTAGATTCTTCGATTTGTGCACGGATTTGTTGTACACGTTCAGAAATCTGATTTGCATCACCAGCACCATCAACAATCACTGTATTTTCTTTAGATACAGTTACTTTGTGGGCAGTACCTAAGTGTTCTAGTGAAGTTTGATCTAACTGCATACCGATTTCTTCAGAAATTACAGTACCACCAGTCAGGATCGCGATATCTTGAAGCATTGCTTTACGACGGTCACCAAAACCAGGTGCTTTAACAGCACATACTTTGATAATGCCGCGCATGTTGTTTACTACAAGTGTAGCCAACGCTTCGCCTTCAACATCTTCAGCAATGATAAGAAGAGGCTTACCAGTTTTCGCAACAGCTTCTAGAACAGTGATCAATTCACGGATGTTGCTGATTTTCTTGTCAACCAACAAGATGTATGGGTTTTCAAGTTCAGCAGTCAACGTATCTTGTTTGTTTGCGAAGTATGGAGAGATATAACCACGGTCAAACTGCATACCTTCTACAACATCAAGCGAATCTTCGAAGCCTGAACCTTCTTCAACAGTGATTACGCCTTCTTTGCCCACTTTCTCCATTGCTTGTGCAATCAGAGAACCAACAGTGGTGTCAGAGTTTGCAGAAATCGAACCGACTTGCTCAATCGCTTTAGAATCAGAAGCTGGTTTTGCAGTTTGTTTAATATTTTCAACAACAGTTTTCACTGCAAGGTCGATACCGCGTTTCAGATCCATTGGGTTCATACCCGCAGTTACTGACTTGATCCCTTCGTTCAGGATTGCTTGAGCCAATACAGTTGCAGTTGTTGTACCGTCACCTGCGATATCATTGGTTTTTGAAGAAACTTCACGAACCAGTTGCGCACCCATGTTTTCGAATTTGTCTTTCAGGGTAATTTCTTTCGCAACAGATACACCATCTTTAGTAATGTGCGGTGCACCGAAAGAACGGTCGATTACAACGTTACGGCCTTTAGGACCTAAAGTCACTTTCACCGCATCTGCAAGGATGTTCACACCAGCGATCATTTTTGAACGAGCTGAATCACCAAATTTTACGTCTTTAGCTGACATATTTGACTCCGAATATTGTTATATCTTTACAAAATCTGAATTGGAATGAGTAAAACGATCTGGCGCAGATTAAGCTTCTAATACTGCCAGAATGTCAGACTCTTTCATGATTAAAAGTTCTTCGCCGTTTACTTTTACAGTTGTACCTGCATAAGTACCGAACAATACTTTGTCGCCAACTTTTACGTCTAACGCGCGTACGCCATTGTCAGTGATTTGACCATTACCAACTGCAATGATTTCACCTTGTGCAGGTTTTTCAGCAGCAGAACCTGGAAGTAAGATGCCCCCAGCTGTTTTTGTTTCTTCTTCAACACGACGAATAACAACGCGGTCATGTAATGGACGAATGTTGCTCATAAATAACTCCATCAGACTAAGTCTTTTTTAGATCACCGATGACGACTTATTTATTCCATTGGTCATCATCAAAATTTTTTGATGTCCTTTTTATGGAGATGGAATAAAACGCTTCAAGGGCAAAAATGAAAAAAAATTGGTTTTTTTTTAATTTTTTGGTGGATTGCGTATTTTTTGTCTATTTATTTACGGGATCAGGCTGTTGAACAAAGGTTTTTAACTGTTCATCAAAACAATATTGCGTAATTTTTCCTGTTTCATCAATTGCATTAAAGCTATTCGGCTGATTCTTATGGAGTCGATGCGACGCAGAAGTCCCAGCATGTACATCATAAACTGGATGATCTCCTCCCAATTCGAATATACGGTTCAAATCATAGACTGCGATACGATGCAAATGCCCATGCAATACAGCAAACAGACCATGTTGCGACCAAGACTCCAATGCAATTTTGGCCATCAGGGGAATATCCTTAAACCCCCGCCTATTCTGAAATGGCACATAAAAAGGTTGATGACTGACAATAATCTTAATTTTGGAAGCAGGTGCCTGCTGTAGTTTTAGGTCAATCCTTTGAATCTGCTCAAGGGATAAATGGCCTTTGGTATGATATCGACGTCTAATCGAATTTACCCCGATCAGATAAAAATGTTCAGTTTCTAAAACAGGCTCGAGTTCACCGAAAAATAATTGATAACGGGTAAATGGAGTAAATAGCCGATTCCATAAATGATAAAGCGGAATGTCATGATTCCCTGGTATCACCAGATAAGGCGTATTCAACTGATCCAGAAACCGTTTACAGGCAAAGAACTGCCCCAAACGTGCTCGCTGGGTGAGATCGCCGCTGACTACCACCGCTTCCAATGCATGATCCCGACAAAATTGTTGGATGGCTTCCAAACATTCAGGCCTTTCTGTACCAAAATGTAGATCAGAGAGATGCAGAATCATGAGGCACCATTACACTTAAACTATTTTTTAAAACTGAAATATTTAAAGGTGGTGTCATTTCTACCGTTTCTCCATCTATAGCTACCATTAATTTCTTACGTTTAGACTCAATTCGCACCTGATCTGCAGCAAAACTATAAACATTGGAGGCTTGATCAATCTTGCCCCGGATTAACTGATATACCAGCTTGAATAACGTCAGCTTGTCACTTTTGGAAACTACAACCCCAGCCACCTTCCCTTGCTCAGCTGCTTGGGCAATCCGCATTTTCATATCAGCCAATTGAAGTGGATTATTACCAAAGAAAATCAGTGGAGTTTTGACCGGATATTTCTTCTGACCTACCCAAATTTCCAGTTTTAATTCTTTACGGTCACGAATCAAAACATCGAGTGCTGAGGTATAGGCATGTAAAGGGAAACGGCCAAATATGCGATTATAGTCTTCACGTTTTTTAATAAATAAGGGATATAAGCCCAGACTAGCATTGTTCAGGTAGATTTCCTGATTGATGCGTGCCACATGGATACGTTTGGTTTGACCCGTTGCAATGACTTGTGCGGCTTCAACCAAATCTAAAGGAATATCCAGCAATCTTGCCGCATAGTTAAAAGTACCTAGAGGCAATATTCCTACTGGAATATCAGTTTCAAGCAGGTGTTTGGCGACTGAATTGAGCGTTCCATCTCCTCCAGCCGCCACGATCACACCATGATCTGGCGATTGTTGATGCCGTTGCAGCACTTCAGCAATGACTTTTTTGAACTGTTCTGGATCGTTGATTTCAAAGGCTTTAGTCTCAAAATCATGCGCTGCAAAAATATCTAGTAATTGCTCATATTTTTCTTGTTGGTCGAATAGACGGAAACCAGAATTATGATTATAAATAATGGATAAGGGTTTAGATTGATTAGACATTTTTTACACAGATTGATGCACACCTATTGGCATTTTGTCCAATTCATAAACAATTAATAGTTGCTTTATGTAAAATTCGAATGGCGACCATTTATTTAATCAATAACAAATATAACTGAACAATTTTAATTAAGTACTTGATTTAAATAAAAATAATTAAAATAAATACCGCACATAAAGTTAATAAATATATATTTAAGATTTTGAATTTATTTATATCTTATTGTTTTATATAAATTTAAACAGAAAATAGCATAATATTCCAAATAAAATCCAGCACTTCTTTAGTCTTATTTTTTTGATGATTTTATGCTTTAATACAGCCACTTTTTTTCATATTTCATCTGGCCAGTATTTTATTGACCAGATTGTACTTTGTACAAAATTTTGTACACATTTGAGATAGGCCTCACCATGACCCAAGTGAACGCACCAGAATTCGTTCGTCACCCTAAGCTTATTGCATGGGTGGAAGAAATTGCTAAATTAACAAAACCAGCAAAAATTGAATGGTGTGACGGTAGCGCAGAAGAATATCAACGTTATATCGACTTGATGATCGCTAACGGCACAATGCAAGCGCTTAACCAAGAGAAACATCCTGGTTCTTATCTTGCAAATTCTGATCCTTCTGACGTTGCTCGTGTTGAAGACCGTACTTTTATCTGTTCTGCAAATAAAGAAGACGCTGGCGCGACCAATAACTGGGAAGATCCAGCAGTTATGCGCGAAAAATTGAATGGTCTGTTTGACGGTTCAATGAAAGGTCGTACCCTGTATGTGGTTCCATTCTCTATGGGTCCTTTGGGTTCACACATTGCGCACATCGGTATCGAATTAACTGACTCTCCTTATGTGGCAGTCAGCATGTCTAAAATGGCTCGTATGGGTAAAGCTGTTTATGACGTTCTAGGTACAGATGGCGAATTTGTCCCTTGCGTACACACTGTGGGTGCACCACTTGAAGAAGGTCAAAAAGATGTTGCTTGGCCTTGCAACAAAGAAAAATACATCGTGCACTACCCAGAAACTCGTGAAATCTGGTCATTTGGTTCTGGTTACGGCGGTAACGCATTGTTAGGTAAAAAATGCCTGGCTTTACGTATTGCATCTTATATGGGTCGTCAACAAGGCTGGTTAGCTGAACACATGTTAATCCTTGGCGTGACTAGCCCTAAAGGCGAAAAACACTACATCGCAGCTGCATTCCCATCTGCTTGTGGTAAAACAAACTTCGCGATGCTGATTCCACCAGCAGGTTATGAAGGTTGGAAAATTGAAACTGTAGGTGACGATATTGCCTGGATCAAACCAGGTGAAGATGGTCGCTTATATGCAATTAACCCTGAAGCTGGTTTCTTCGGTGTAGCTCCTGGTACAAATACCAAAACGAATCCGAACTGTATGGCAACGCTTCATAAAGACGTGATCTATACAAACGTTGCTGTAACTGACAACGGTGAAGTTTGGTGGGAAGGTCTGACTAAAGAAGCACCTGCGAATCTGACTAACTGGAAAGGCCAACCACATACTGGCGAAGAAAAAGCGGCTCATCCGAATGCTCGTTTCACAGTTTCTGCTGGTCAATGCCCTTCTATCGATGCTGATTGGGAAAATCCAGCGGGTGTTCCAATTTCAGCGTTCATCTTCGGTGGTCGCCGTGCAGACACAGTGCCTCTAATTTCAGAAGCATTTGACTGGGTTGATGGTGTTTATAAAGCTGCAACCATGGGTTCTGAAACGACTGCTGCTGCTGTTGGTCAACAAGGTATCGTTCGTCGCGACCCATTTGCGATGCTTCCATTTGCTGGCTACAACATGGCTGACTACTTCACTCACTGGTTAGAAATGGGTGAGAAAGTTGGCGAAAAAGCTGCTGCTGCTGGTAACAAACTTCCTGGTATCTACAACGTGAACTGGTTCCGTCGTGATGCTGAAGGTAACTTCGTATGGCCTGGTTTCGGTCAAAACATGCGTGTTCTTGAGTGGATCATCGATCGTTGTGAAGGTCGTGCTGATGCTGTTGAAACTCCAATCGGCCGTGTACCTACTTACGAACAGCTAAACTGGACTGGTTCTGATTTCACTAAAGAACAATTTGACCTTGTAACTTCTCAAGACAAAGATCAATGGATCAAAGAACTTGAAAGCCACACTGAATTGTTCAACAAATTGGGTGATCGTCTGCCAGAAGCGTTGAAAAAACGCCAAGCTGAACTTCTTGAAGCGGTTAAATCTGCTTAATTGCTGATTTAATTTTAAAAAGGTCGCGTAAGCGGCCTTTTTTATTACCTTAAGATAAGGTTAAAGCCAATCGTTTAATCTGTTTTACATCTAAATAAAAACCACATTTACTGTTCATTAATCTCCTTAAAGAACAGCATTTAACCAGTTAATCCAATATAAAAATCAAGCAATTACTCTAAACAAATGGTAAATTTATGTTTTATAAAAATATTTGAAAACTACATTATTTATTAAGACTAAAGTCCTATAAAAAGAGAAAACTTGGAGGCGTATAAGTATATGAAATCTCCTCACTTTCTCTCTCACTAAAACATAACTTTTTAGATTTTATAGCAATGAAAATTTAAAAAAGATGTGTTTTACAGCATTCCTTTGGAGCAATGTTGTGAATCAGCCACTTCCTGAAGCTGCTACACCGCAGCTTGATCGTAAAACACGGGTTAAATCTATTCTCGGTGGTTCTGCAGGTAACCTGGTCGAATGGTACGACTGGTATGTTTATGCAGCCTTTACCTTATATTTCGCTTCACAGTTCTTCCCTGATGGCGACAATACCGTCAAACTTCTTCAGGCTGCTGCTGTATTCGCACTTGGTTTCTTGATGCGTCCGATTGGCGCATGGATTATGGGAATTTACGCTGACCGCAAAGGTCGTAAAGCAGGTTTGACCCTATCCGTTTCTCTAATGTGTGTAGGTTCCCTCATTATTGCCTGTGCACCCACCTATGATTCAGTGGGTATGCTGGCCCCTGCGCTGCTGTTATTTGCTCGCTTATTGCAAGGTCTGAGTGTGGGGGGTGAATACGGTTCAAGTGCCACTTACTTGACCGAAATGGCAGGTAAAAATCACCGTGGTTTCTACTCAAGCTTCCAGTATGTGACCCTGATTTCAGGTCAACTATTGGCACTCTGTGTCTTGATTTTCCTACAACGCACTTTGACAGAAGTACAACTCACTGAATGGGGCTGGCGTATTCCCTTCCTGATCGGTGCATTCCTGGCAATTGTAGTGTTCTGGATCCGTCGCGGTCTGGTAGAAACACAATCTTCAAAACAGGCTGTTGAACAGGCGAAAAAAGGTGGTCCTAAATCCGGTGCCTTAGCATTATTCACCAAATACCCTAAACAGGCATTTACCGTGATCATGCTAACTGCAGGTGGTACTTTAGCTTTCAATACTTTCACTACTTATTTGCAGAAATATCTGGTGAACACTTCAGGATTTGAAAAAACCACAGCGACTGAAATCACGACTCTTGCGATCTTTGTATTCATGTTATTGCAACCAGTTGTGGGTGCACTTTCTGACAAAATTGGCCGCAAGCCAATCATGATTGCTTTTGGTGTGCTTGGTGTACTATTTACCATTCCTATCTTTAATGGCTTAGGCTCAACTACCAACCCAACAACTGCATTCATGCTGTGTATGAGCGGTATGGTAATTGTAACTGGTTATACAGCGATTAATGCAGTGGTAAAAGCTGAGCTATTCCCTGCACACATTCGTGCCCTAGGTGTAGCTTTACCTTATGCAATTGCTAACACCCTGTTTGGCGGTACAGCAGAACTGGTAGCTTTAAGTTTTAAAAATGCCGGCCATGAAAACTACTTCTTCTATTACATTACTTTTATGATTGGCCTGTCACTGCTGACTTATGTCTTTATGAAAGACACTAAAAAGCACAGCATGATTACTGATGACTAAGTAACTGTATTGCTTTAGGAGCTTTCCGGATGGAAACATTCGGAAAGCTTTTTTATTGGAATTTTATGTTTACTGCCATTCCGCTATTTCATTGCTATGGCATACTTGTCTGATAAAAATACGGGAAATCATCATGATGAAAAAAACAGTTTTTTTACTCGGTTTAACTATCGGCACTTTAGGCCTGACAGCATGTCAGACGGCACCTCAACAATTTAACGGTCAGACCGGTTATGAAATTCTGGAACGTTCAGAAAATTCCGCAACCTTAAGCTATACATTAGCAGGACGACCAAGTCAGGATGAAAACAGGTTACAGGCTGCTTGCAGACAAGTTCTTGGAACCTCTAAAAGTTATAATATCCAGATTATTAATAGTCAGGAAATAGTTAACCCAACTCCTGAACAGGTTCAGTATGGCCGTCAACTCGGGGATAGCCGCACCCAAATCAGTTTGAGTAATACACCTGATTTATATAACAGTGAAAATCCGGGTGCCCGAGAGGCATTAGAAGCTCGCCCTACCACTGTACGTGTGATTCGCTATACCTGCTCATAAAACAGAGCATAAAAAAGGGCTTGATGCCCTTTTTTTCTTTTTCAATTCTTGGATGTTATTTAGTTCGATAGAAGCTGACATTACGGAATTCTGGTGATTCATCCAGATCTGGCCAGGTAGTCGCACTACGTTCATCCAGTTTGAGATATTGCGGATGACTAAAATTTTTCACCCGACTATCTGCGACCCAGACTTCTGGTGCAAATTTCAGGAATTCATCCAGGAAGAAACGGTTACACTGATCATAGAGCACATCTGCCGCTAGCAGTATATCCACCTGTTCTGCTTTATAGAGATCATCCAGATATTCCAGCTCAACATCATTTAACTCAGCATTGGCACGACAGGCATCCAGACTGACCTGATCGATATCACAACAGATCACACGTTTGGCTCCTGCCATTTTCGCTGCAATAGCAACAACACCTGATCCTGCACCAAAATCTAGTACCACTTTGTCTTTGACATGATGCGGTTCAGCCAGCAACCACTGTGCCATGGCCAATCCTGATGCCCAGCAGAAGATCCAGTACGGCGTATCATTCCAGATACGACGAATCACTTCATCATCTAGTTTGTCTGTCGGAAAGACTGGTGGAATCAGCCAGAGTGAAATCGGTGTTTCTGGTAGCTGCTGTGCCATCAGTTCACAATTAGGAATAACTTGGTGTAAGGCTTGAAGTAAATGCTCAGGGGCTTTAGGAAATTGGAAAGTACAGCTCATGATAGAAAGCCTTGATGCGAAAATATCTTTATTGGAATTTATACATTAATCGGATACATGACCACGTCATTCGCAGCTGTTCGAGGCAGACTGAAATCTAATTCGTCCTGTTTTTGCGACACATCAACCACGCAAAAGAAATATGACGAGTTCTGCGAATGACAAATGGTTTTGGTTACTTTTGCCGAAACAAAAGTAACGAATGAGCTTCTTACATCTATAGTCACAACGATACAACTCCGCCGTAACTAATTAAAATTTCAATTAACCCAAAGCCTTCTCAGCAGCTTCTACAGTTTGACGAATCAGCGTAGTGATTGTCATAGGACCTACACCACCCGGAACTGGGGTATAAGCAGAAGCGATTTCTTCGATACCGACTAATTGAATATCACCCACACCACCGCCATCACGTGGGTGGAAGCCAGCATCAACAACCACTGCACCTGGTTTAATCCAGTCTTTCTGGATCAGTTCAGCTTTACCCACCGCACCCACGATAATGTCAGCTTGTTTTACAAATTCTGGAAGGTTTTGAGTACGTGAATGGCAAATAGTCACTGTAGCATTCGCTTCAAGCAACATTGCTGCCATTGGTTTACCTAGAATCGCAGAACGACCAACCACTACCGCATGTTTACCTGCGATTTCAATATTGTTTTCTTTCAGGATGGTCATGATACCTGCAGGAGTAGCAGAACCGTAAGCTGCTTCACCCATCGCCATACGACCATAACCCAGGCAAGTCACACCATCTACATCTTTTTCAAGCGAGATTGCATCGAAACAAGCACGTTCATCAATTTGTGCAGGAACCGGATGTTGTAACAGAATACCGTGAACATCCGGATTTGCATTCAATTTTTCAATTTCAGCCAGCAATTCTTCAGTAGTCGTTTCTTTTGGAAGCTCAACTTTTAATGAATCCATACCAACACGGCGGCAAGCATTGCCTTTCATACGTACATAAGTTGCAGATGCGCCATCGTCACCCACCAAAATAGTCGCAAGAATTGGAGTACGACCTGACTTTGCTTTCAGCGCTTCTACGCGAGTTAACAAGTCAGCTTCAATTTGCTTCGCCAATGCACGACCGTCTAGAACTAATGCCACGGCACTTCTCCCAAGTGTTGATATGAATCAATTTTGCACATTCTACATGATAATTCTGAATATTTTCCGCCATATGCTGTTTTTATGCGCATACAAATGAATATCCTATTGTTTTTTTTTCAGAGCTTGATAATATACGCATCAACAAGACGCGGCGGGGTGGCAGAGTGGTCATGCAGCGGACTGCAACTCCGTGGACGCCGGTTCGATTCCGACCTCCGCCTCCAATCTTGTTAAAGCCCGAGTGGTGAAATCGGTAGACACAGGGGATTTAAAATCCCCCGCCCACAAAGCGTGCCAGTTCGAGTCTGGCCTCGGGCACCATTCTTCTACTACTGAAGATGGTGCAAATAAAGAACCCAGCGAAAGCTGGTTTTTTTATGCCTGTAATTTGCTAAATCTAATTCTCAATAGAATTCTATAAGCATTCGCCAACCTGCTCTGCTTTCAAAATATTATCCAGCAGAGCGTAAATAACCTTCCAGATCCTGTTCCAGTTTTTCCTGAAAATGAATCGGCTCAATGATCTTTACATGCGGTAGCCAGTAACGTACCAGTGGCAGCAACTGCATTTCATGACGAATCTGACAACTGATTAATAGTTCTCCAGACTCTGATTCCTGTTCGATCTGCTGTTCCGGAAATAAACGGCGCTCTTTAAAAAATACCGTGACTTCAGGTTGCACCTTCATCAAAACCTGCTGTTTTTGCTGACCAAACCAGATGCTGTCTTCATCTGCCAGCATTTTCAGAACTTCAAGATCATGCTCAAAGCTTTCATTTTCAAAAACCAGTTTGACTTCCTGCAACTGACTTAAACGATAAGTTTTGAGTTCAGCTTCAGTGACACCAGCCAGATACCAGATGCCATGATGATGAATCAACCGGTATGGCTGGATGATTCGTGCTTGATCGGAATATTGCAGCTCAACCTGCTGCCGTTTATAGATCGCCCCTGCAAGCAGCTTGAAATGCTCGGCAAACTGTTTGGCATCTTCAAAATAATAGCCTTTTGCCGAAAATACCTGATTTGCCCGCTCATCCAGCAATTCACGAATAAAAGACATATCCAGTGCCGGATACAGCTCACTGATTCCGGACAACTGTGCAAAATTCTGGATATCCTGCAACTTGAAACGCCCTAAATATGAAGGCTCAAGATAATAGCGTTTGGTATTTTGATCCTGTATGAGCGGTAAATACGCATTCAGACGAACAAAATCACGCTCAATGGTACGGGTGCTGACCTGAAATTCTCGTGCCAGCTCCTGTACACTTAACTGATGCCCTATATTAAGTTTGGTTAAAATATTTGCCAAACGGTCTGCGAGGCGCTCATGCGTTGACGCATTGCCCTTCATAAATACCCTCTTCGTGCCGCTTGTGCAGCACAATGAATCATTTGCTTAGAATTTTTAAATTATGGGAAAATTATACAGCCAAATAAAAACAAGATTAGAGTTATTCACTTCAACTTAAGGCTAATAGGCAAGATGTTTTTTAAGATTTTTTACGACGTTTGTAGTGAGGTTTTGGTGCTGAGTGGCTCAGCCGTTCCATATAGCGTTCCAGATGCAACATGGCTTGATACAGCTTGTGTAAATCGGAACGAAGTAACTGATTACGGATAATCGCTTTATGCAAACGCTTCAATGCACGAAAGCCATGTTCATGCGTATAAGGGGCCGACACTATCTTCATAATATACTTCCTTTTAATACGTGACATTTCATCAAATACCAAACAATTTAGTCAGATTATATTTAAGCGCTAATTTACTCCTCAGTTTTGACAGGTTGTGTCGAACAATCGACACTTTTTACCGTTTTTTAAAATTTATACTCCTATTTCAAGCAATTAATTTAAATTATTTATCGTTTTTTATGCAAAATAAAAGCCAACAAAAGTTGGCTTTTAGTATTTCTATCACAAGAATAATTAGATGATTTCCACCACAATCTTACCGATATGTTCACCTGTATCCATCGCTGCATGCGCATCCTGAATCTGGTCAAACTTGAAGGTTTTATAGATCATCGGTAAACATTCACCTGTTGCCCAGAATGGTGCCACATGCTCTTTCAGGCCCTGGGCAATTTCAGCTTTCTCAGCCGTATTGCGTGCACGCATGGTGGAACCGGTAATGGTCAAACGCTTCATCATGATTTGACCCAGTTTTACCTCCTTAGCCTTAGCACCGCCCAGGAAAGCGATATAGACCAGGCGGCCATCGCGACGCAGCAGATTCAGGTTTTTCTCCAGGTACGGCGCACCCACCATATCCAGAATCACATCTACACCGGCATTATCTGTAGCTTCATTGATAACCTGTTCAAAGTCCTGGGTCTTGTAATTGATTCCTGTGGTCAGATGTGAAATCGCCTGGATTTTTTCATCACTACCTGCTGTCGCAAAGGTTTTGATGCCTAGAGATTTACATAGCATTAAGGCCGTGGTCCCAATCCCACTGGTACCGCCATGAATCAGTACAGTCTCTCCTGCCTTAGCCTTACCTATCTGGAACACATTTGCCCAGACAGTGAAAAAAGTTTCAGGAATCGCTGCAGCCTGTACAAAACTCACACCTTCAGGAATGTTTAAAGTCTGGCTTTCAGGCACGACGCAATATTCTGCATAACCACCGCCATTGGTCAGACCACAGACTTTGTCACCTACTTTAAACTGGCTTACTTCACTCCCGACTGCAACCACTTCACCGGCAACTTCCAGACCCGGTACAGGAGTCACGCCCTTAGGCATTGGATACAAGCCCTGACGCTGCAAGATATCCGGACGGTTAATCCCGAAAGCATGTACCTTAACCAGCACTTCGTCTGCTTTAGGCTCAGGGATGGCAACCGTTTCATAAGCGAGTTTCTCTACACCACCCGGTTCTGTAATGATGACTTGTTGCATGCTTTGTTGCGTCATGGATTCTTTCCCTAATATTCACGTTTCATATTTTTCGAACTTATTTGAACATAGAAATGCTATGGATTGAAGCAGCATGGACTTATGTATAATCAGCTGCCTATTTAGTAAATTGATATAAGACCACTGATGACAATAATTACAAAAGCGAAAGTAGAGGATATCGACGCTATTCTTGAAATCTGGTTCCAGGCTTCTTTAAAGGCGCATGATTTTATTCCTGCTAGTTATTGGGAAAATCAGCTGCTTCCAATGCGAGATGTATATTTACCCTTAGCAGAAAACTATGTCCTTAAAGAAAATCATACAGTGCTTGGCTTTGTTTCGTTATTAAAATCGGAAAATGTATTAGCTGCACTTTTCATTGATCCTGAGCAGCAAGGTGCTGGCTATGGCCGCCGTTTAGTTAATTTCTTAAAACAGCAATGTAATCAGCTGCATTTAAATGTCTATGCTGCAAATACATCAGCAGTCAGCTTTTATCAGAAGCAAGGTTTTAAGATTATCAATCAAGGAATCGATGAGAATACCGGTCAGGCTGAACTCACTATGAGCTGGTTTAAATCTTAATTTTGAAATGATGAGAGCAAATTCATGTCAGCAGTCATCCCCTACAATGAAGATAATTACAGTGACTTCGAATGGTTTGAAGGCCTTGCTGTGATCCGGTTCTATGCTGACTGGTGCAAGCCCTGTGTACAGAATTTTCCGGTTTTTGAGGAACTGGCAGCACAATATGCTGGGCACAACCCAGAAATTAAGTTCGGTAAAATCAATGTCGATCAATCACCGATTCTGACCTTACGCTATAACGTCTATGGCTTGCCCTCTACCCTGATCTTTAAAAATGGGCAGATCATTCATCGTATTGCGGGTGTGAAAAGCTTGTCTGAAATGAAATCTATTTTGTCTCAAGTTCTGAATAAGTCATCCGATTCCGACTGATTCGAATAAGCAATTTCTTATTTAGCAGATTGATCTGACATCTGCACAAACTGCATCAGGAATTTGCGTACCAGCGGCAATACAAGCAGAATCAGTGGAAATGCCACCAGCCATGACAGCCCCCAAGCATGTAACCATAGCGAGATAAACGCATCGCTCCAACCTTTATTCAGCAGCATATTAAAGCAGGAAATCGCACCGCTCATAATGCCGGAAAGGATTAAGGGCATTAACCAGTTCAGATGTTTTGGGTGAAATTTTGGGAGATTCTTTTTCATAAATGACCTTTAGAATACTTACTGTTCTTCACTTTGGGCTTTCACTGTCTGTTTTAAGGATTTCATAAACTGGGCAAATTGCGGCATGAATTCCTTGAAGAGTGGCAACTCTTTATTTTCCAGCATGACTTCACTAAACAGTTTTAAGCCGATAACAAATGCTTTGGTACTTTCCTCATCTAGCAACTGACTGGCTTGAAGTTTTTCCAGTATTTTAAAGATGTCATCGTGATTACCCACCTGAAACTGTAGCTCCTCAGTATAGGTTGATGGATTACCTTGGGCATCAGCCAGATGTTGAACAGTCACTTCATAGAGATGTTGTTTCATGTCCTGCTCCTACAGTTGACGGATATTAATTGCAGCCTGTTCAATCTGGGCAGCAATATCACTGATCTGCTCTGGACGAAGTTCATTTTGCAGTTTGAATCGTAGTGAAGCTTTCAGGCTTTCCATTGAATTATGGATATCGATATAGCGCTCATCTTCTTGAATGCGGCGACGGGTTTCAAAACGGCTAAGAACTCTTTGTAGAGTTTCCTGATTATCTTTCAGATGCTCACGACCTTTATCAGTAATGTGATATTGCTTACGTTCATCCACACTCATGATCACTTGGGTATATTGCTGTTCTTCAAGATAGTTAATTGTTGGGCAGATCGTACCTGTACTCGGCTTATAGTTACCTCCAACCAGCGCAGCTACATCTTTAATAATGTCATAGCTAAACTTGGGCGCTTGAGCAATAAAATGCAGCACGAGCAGTTTCATTTCACCTGCTTCAAAGAGCCGTCTACGAGGTTTTGGAGAGTTTTTTCGCTCTTCTTTTAATGCAGAATCAGAAGTTCTAGACATACAAAAGATATATCTTAAATTTAATTAAGATATATCTTATCATAGATAATATTGAATTTATTTCAAGTGAAGCAATAAAAGTTAAATTTAAGAAGAAAAAATAGGCACGAAATACTTGTGAAAAAATCCTTCATTATAAAGCCATTTTCTCAGTTGAGATTACAACAATTAACTAGGAACTTTTTTTATAGTTACTGTCTTATCTAAATGTATAAAAATAGATGATTTATAATCTTAGTCCCTCAACTTAAATTTTAACTTTTATATTCTCGCACCATCCGATCACTGACATCTTCCGGATAGCAAAACGGTGCATAACCACCAGCACGGTTATAAGCACTACGCTTGCCGCAACGACTACCATTACGCGCTGTATTGTATGGACAAGGACAATTTCCCGGATAGCTTTCAATCGACTGTTGAATAATCTTCTGTTTAATTGCTTCCGTACTTTGGCTGCTCTGCTTGGCTTCAGCTCCAAAAGCTGCACATAGTCCAACTAGTAATAATAATTTTTTCATACATTCCCCCCATCTACGGAGCATTGTATAAAGCTACATATAAATTGAAAGATCACATTTTGAATAACCGAATGATTTTCAAACATTCAAAATTCAGGCAATAAAAAACCCGCCTTACAGCGGGTTTTTCTTAAAATCAGTCCAGTCTTATAGACGAACCAATTCCACAATTTTCTCAGCCAGTTCTTCAACTGCATCGGCTGTGTAAGTCACATCTGTACCTTCTGCAAGGTCAGTAATCACCACCACACCTGTTTCACGTACAAGTGCAACCTGTACATCAGTCAGACCCGCTTTCGCAATTGCAACTACACCTTGCTGAATCAACAGGCTTTCAAGTGCTTGAGCATTTTCCAGTGCTTTCGCAGTTACAGTGACCGCAGCAGGTTTTTGACCTAAACGTGCAGCACGTGCTTCGGCAGTCACAGGCTCGTTGTGTGCAGTCCATTCCACTGCAGCTTCAACCATACCCGCACCAACAGTCACGTTGCTTAGACGGTCGATGAAGATGAATGAACCTGTGTAACGGCTATCTTGATAACGGTCAAATACCACTGGCGCATCAAATTCGATGGTCACATCAGCAATTGCATTCAGATCCAGCTGCTCTACTTGTAGTTTTTCCAATGTATTGACATTGGTACGGTAGTTAATTTTCGCAACTTTCGCTGGAATAGTTTGAGTACCAAACTTCACATTATAAAGTTTGCCAACCACGAGCGGTTGATCGTTCATCCACACTACAGACGCACGTGCAGAACGTGAAATCAGTGGTTGTTCGCCAGCTTTTACCAACACGTTACCACGTGAAATATCGATCTCATCGTTCAGTGTTAACGTAACAGCTTGACCAGCTACAGCATGATCCAGATTGCCATCAAAAGTGACAATTTCTTTTACTGTTGATTTCTTGCCAGATGGCAGCGCAACAATTTCATCACCAACTTTCACTTCACCCAGTGCTATGGTACCGCAGAAACCACGGAAGTCGAGGTTAGGACGGTTGACATACTGAACTGGGAAACGGAATTCATCTTTGCTGGTATTACGTGTAATTTCAACGGTTTCCAAAGTTTCCATTAAGGTCTGACCTTGGTACCACGGCGTATTTGGTGATTTGTTTACAACGTTATCACCGTTCAACGCAGAAATTGGCGTGAACACAATATTTTCAGGTTTACGATCGCCCAACTGGTTCACGAACTCGTTGTATTCAGCCTGAATTTCATTGAAGCGTGCTTCAGAGAATTCAACCAGGTCCATTTTGTTCACTGCAACCACGATATTACGAATACCTAATAGGCTCGCAATAAATGAGTGACGACGTGTTTGAGTCTGAACACCGTAACGCGCATCGATCAGGATAATTGCAAGATCCGCAGTAGACGCACCAGTTGCCATGTTACGAGTGTACTGTTCGTGCCCTGGGGTGTCGGCAATGATGAACTTACGTTTTTCAGTAGAGAAATAACGGTAAGCTACGTCAATGGTAATACCTTGCTCACGTTCAGCTTGCAGACCATCGACAAGCAGCGCCAAGTCAGGTGCATCGCCTGTGGTACCTACTTTTTTAGAGTCACGGGTAACCGCTTGCAGCTGATCTTCATAAATCAGTTTTGAATCATAAAGCAGACGGCCGATCAGGGTTGATTTACCATCATCCACGTTACCGCAAGTCAGGAAACGCAATAAGTCTTTATTTTCGTGCTGTTTCAAATAAGCCAAAATATCTTGGCTAATAAGTTCTGATTGGTGAGACATCGCTCATAGCTCCACAAATACATTGAAATCGGTTTCTTTTAATCCCTCTAAATCTCCCTTTGTTAAGGGAGACTTTTTTCTCCCCTCTTTGAAAAAGAGGGGCCGGGGGAGATTTCTCTTAGAAGTAACCTTCCTGCTTTTTCTTTTCCATCGAACCTGCTTCGTCATGGTCGATCATACGGCCTTGACGTTCAGATGTGGTCGCTAAAAGCATTTCCTGGATAATTTCCGGTAAAGTTGTTGCAGTTGATTCAACCGCACCTGTTAATGGGTAACAACCTAAAGTACGGAAACGAACCGATTTCATTTGTGGCACTTCGCCTGGATTCAGGCGCATGCGCTCATCATCAACCATGATCAGTGTACCATTACGCTCAACGACTGGACGTTCAGCAGCTAAGTACAATGGAACAAGTTTGATATTTTCAAGGTAGATATATTGCCAGATGTCTAGCTCCGTCCAGTTAGACAATGGAAATACACGAATACTTTCGCCTTTGTTCACTTTACCGTTATAAAGATTCCAAAGTTCTGGACGCTGGTTTTTCGGATCCCAACGGTGTTTAGAGTCACGGAATGAATAAACACGTTCTTTGGCACGTGATTTTTCTTCGTCACGACGTGCACCACCGAAAGCAGCATCAAACTGATATTTATCCAGTGCCTGTTTCAGACCTTGGGTTTTCATAATGTCAGTATATTTAGAGCTACCATAGTCGAATGGGTTTACGCCCGCATCACGACCTTCTTTGTTCTGATGCACGATCAGATCAAAGCCATGTTCTTTGGCCATGTTATCACGGAACTTGATCATGTCTTTGAATTTCCAGCCGGTATCTACATGAAGTAGCGGGAATGGAAGTTTTGCAGGATAAAACGCTTTCAGTGCTAAATGCAGCATAACTGCTGAATCTTTACCGATTGAATAAAGCATAACCGGATTTTCAAACTCGGCAGCAACTTCGCGAATGATGTGAATACTCTCAGCTTCAAGCTGTTTAAGATGAGTAAGTCTTTCCTCATTTAATGACATGGACAACCTGCGTATTACACGTGTACTTATTACACTTTATAAAATTTATATTCATTATAGTGATTAACTTTTCATAACGATTGCTTGTTTTGTGATATTCATATATTAAAACGTCATATAAAAATTCACTAATATCAACTATCAGTTTTTATGAATCTGATAGCTTAGCTAAATAAAGACAATTGATTGTTTAGTCAAAGCACTCTGGAAGATTACTTTTAGCAATGAAATGATATATTAATCATCTAAACGGACAGTTCACATCGTGGTGAAAAAAAATTAGAGTAGGATTAGTTCTTCCAATTTATAAACTATGTATGCCTTATAACGAATTTGATTTAGATACTTTAAAATCCCGTCTGGAACAGGCAAAACTTGCCGGTTTTATTTACCAGCACCAGCAACATATTTTGGTTCTTCAGGAACCCTATACTGAAGATGGCAGTCCTTTAAACATTTATATCCAGCATGAATTGACCGCGGATCAGATTGGCATGCAGTTTGGCCTGCGTAAGCTGAACGGTCAATGGGAATACCTGCTCGGTATGACTTATAGCAACCAGCAGGCAGGTTACGAAATAGGTGCCGGCAATCTGAGAAGTGATCAAAAAGCTTTCAATCTGCTTTATGCTTTCTATAACTATCCTAAAGCCTTTTTCTTGGTGGCCCTTCCTTTGTCTGCAAATACTCAGGCATTGGAACAGGCTCTCGACGAACAACTATTTAATCAGCCTGAACTTAAATTTCTGGAGACTGCAGTAAAAACCAATCCAATGGGCGAACAGGTGCAATGGATGAAGAACTATATCCTGCAACAAGCCCTAGAAATGAAAGTCCGTATCCAGACCGCCATCCTTTAATTCTTTTATACATCTACCTAGGGACAGAAAAGCAAATGTACACAATTGCTTTTCTATTCTTGAGATAAAACCTCAGATTCGCCCACCTATAAAATAGTCGACATTTATTTGCAGCTAAGAAAAGCTCATCACATATTGTTAAATTTTGGATTTTATCAAGCTATCCCGATTGGGATTTTTGTTGTTTTTTGCTTACAATTTTATTAATAACTGTTATCTTTAACAGGGTCATAAAATTTCTATAAAACCATAATTAGAGACAGAAACTCATGTGGGAACTGTTCATTCATCCTTCCAACATTGTATTTAGTATCAGTTTAAGCCTGATGCTGATGTTTGCTGCCTTGGAATGTGTCTTGCTGATGCTGGGAGGTGGTTCCCAGAATATGTTCGAACAATTTCTGCCTGAAGAACCGCTTCATCCGGAAGTAGGTATTGATCAGCAGACCGGCCTGTTCAATAAAGTATTCGACTGGCTTTATCTGGGTCGCCTGCCTCTCTTTATCTGGCTCATTATTTTCCTGACCAGTTATGGTCTGAGCGGTTTATTGATCCAAGGCCTGTTCGAACGATTTACCAGTCAGCTTTTAAATGCATGGATTATTTCCCCTGCCTGTTTATTTTTATGCATGCCGATTGTACGTGGGCTGTCCGTGCTTGCTGCCAAAATTCTGCCTCAGGATGAAACCATCGCGATCTATAGCGATGAACTGATCGGACGAACCGCCACGATTATTCTGGGAGATGCCAAAGCTAACTCCCCTGCTCAGGCCAAAGTTCAGGATCAGCATGGTAAGACCCATTATGTGCTGGTCGAACCTGAACGCAATGAAATATTTAATCAAGGTCAGACAGTGGTTCTGACTCAAAAAACTAAAAATGGCTTTCAGGTTATTGAACTTTAATTAAACCAATTTCCTATAAAAATCAAGCTTGCCCAAAGAGACTTTATAACAATGCTAAATTTTGATTTATATAATGTTTTGATTATTGCAGGGATTATATTCGTTGGCCTAGTCACCTTCGGATTAATCATTGCACGTTTATACCGTCGCTCCAGTAAAGAAATTTCTTTTGTGCGTACCGGTTGGGGTGGTGAAAAAGTGATTCTAGGTGGCGGAGCTTTGGTGCTACCGGTGCTACATGAAATCATTCCCGTCAATATGAATACCCTACGGCTGGAAGTCCGTCGCGCCGATGATCAGGCGCTGATTACCCGTGATCGCATGCGTGTCGATGTCATGGCTGAATTCTATGTACGTGTGAAACCAACGGCTGATTCGATTGCTACGGCAGCACAAACTCTTGGTCAAAAGACCATGTCGCCAAATGAATTAAAGAATCTGGTTGAAGGGAAATTTGTCGACTCTTTACGCGCCGTTGCCGCTGAAATGGCCATGGAAGAATTACATGAAAAACGGGTCGACTTCGTACAAAAAGTACAGCAAGTGGTATCTGAAGATCTGCACAAAAATGGTCTGGAACTGGAAACTGTTTCTTTAACTGGCTTAGATCAAACTGGCTTTAAATATTTCAATCCACAAAATGCTTTCGATGCTGAAGGTTTGACCAAACTCACTGAAACGATTGAAGATCGTCGCCGTAAGCGTAATCATATTGAACAGGATACAGATCTGGCCATTAAAGCCAAAAATCTGGAAGCCGAGCAAGCACGTCTACAAATTATCCGTGAAGAAGAATATGCCAAGCTGCAACAGGAACGTGAAATTTCGATTCGCCGCGCTGAACAGTTAGCTGAAATTGCAGCTCAGGAAGCTGCAAAAAAACGTGAAGCGGAAGAAGCTCGTATTGCTGCTGAACGTGAAGTAGAACTGAAACGCATTTTGGCGGCTCGTGATGTTGAAAATGAAAACATTCAGAAAGCCCAGCTTATTCAAAAAGCCCAAGTTGAACAGAAGAAAACTATTGAACTGGCTGAACAGGATCGTGCAATTGCGATTGCAGAAAAATCACGTGCTGAATCTGAAGCCAAAGCTTTAGCTGATCAGGCACGTGCTCAAGCGGTTAAAGCGGAAGAAGAAGTCGTTACTGTCCGTCAGATCCAGCAAGCTGAACGTCAAAAAGCAGTTGAACTGGTTGCAGCCAAAGAACAGGCTGAGAAAGATGCAATTGCCATTACCGTTGCAGCTGAAGCTGGCAAACAGGCAGCAGCTGATGATGCAGAAGCGGTTCGTATTGCCGCTGAAGCCGAAGCTGAAAAAGTTCGCCTGAAAGCTAAAGGTGAAGCGGATGCCAAAGTATTACTTGCTCAAGCGATGGAGAAACAGTATCAAGTCGATGCTGAAGGTACCCGTGCAGTGAATGAAGCAAATAATGTACTGTCATCTGAACAGGTGGAAATGCAAATCCGCCTAGCCATGCTGAAATACCTGCCTGAAATCATTCGTGAAAGTGTTAAGCCGATGGAAAACATTGATGACATCAAGATTCTACAAGTCAATGGTTTACATGGGGCACATGCAGGTTCTTGCCAGGCAGATGCCCATCATGAAGGCGGAAATGTTGCTCTCTCCGATCAGGTGGTAAATAGTGCTTTGCGTTATCGTAGCCAGGCACCTTTGATTGATAGTCTGATGAATGAATTAGGCATTCAGGGCGGTGACATCAATGGCATGACTCAAAGCCTGAAAGCTAAAGCTGGTGTAGATAACTAAATACTCAATTTTCGAATTATCATTTAGTTAGACTTTAATTTACTTTTACAGCAATTATGAAGAAGCCCTCAATAATGAGGGCTTCTTTATCAGCTTAAGAAATTAAGCCAAACCTTTTTCTTTCAATACCTGGAGCATGGTTGAACCCAACTCTGCAGGACTACGTGTATACGCCATTCCCGCGCGTTCAAAGGCTGCAAACTTCTCTTCAGCAGTTCCTTTACCGCCAGAAATAATGGCACCTGCGTGACCCATACGCTTACCTTTCGGCGCTGTTACACCAGCGATATAACCTACCACTGGCTTGGTCACATGTGACTGAATATACTCAGCTGCTTCTTCTTCCGCAGTACCGCCAATTTCACCAATCATGATAATGGCTTCAGTTTGTGGATCTTCCTGGAACAGTTTCAAGCAATCAATCTGGTTCATGCCTGGAATCGGATCACCGCCAATCCCGATACAGGTAGACTGTCCAAGACCTAGTTTAGTGGTTTGTGCAACCGCTTCATAAGTCAAAGTACCTGAACGTGAGATAATGCCGATTTTACCTGGCTGGTGGATATGACCTGGCATAATCCCGATCTTACACTCGCCTGGCGTAATGATACCCGGACAGTTTGGACCAATCAGACGTGTGCCATTACCATTGGTTTCCAGATAACGTTTGGCTTTCAGCATATCCAGTGTTGGTACACCTTCAGTAATCACAACGATCAGCTCAATACCTGAGTCAACGGCTTCTACAATAGAATCAAGTACAAAAGGTGCTGGCACATAAATCACAGAAGCATCAGCTTGGGTTTCTTGCACCGCTTCACGCATGGTATTAAATACTGGCAGATCCAGATGTGATTGACCACCTTTGCCCGGTGTTACCCCACCAACCACTTTAGTGCCATAGGCAATAGCCTGTTCAGAGTGAAATGTACCGTTCTTGCCTGTAAAGCCTTGGACTAAAACTTTGGTGTCTTTATTAATTAATACGCTCATTGTGATACTCCTTAAGCTTTTACTGCAGCAACAATTTTTTCTGCAGCATCGGCCAAGCCATTTGCAGAAATCAATTTCAAACCCGATTCATCCAATAACTTGGCACCAAGCTCTGCATTGTTCCCTTCAAGGCGAACAACTACAGGCACAGTGACATTTACTTCCTGAACCGCTGCAATAATTGCCTCAGCAATCATGTCACAACGTACAATTCCACCAAAAATATTAATCAAGACACCTTGTACAGAAGAATCTGCCAAGATAATTTTAAACGCTTCAATTACACGCTCTTTGGTTGCACCACCGCCCACATCCAGGAAGTTGGCTGGCTGGCCACCATACAGTTTGATAATGTCCATAGTTGCCATCGCAAGACCGGCACCATTAACCATACAACCGATATTGCCTTCTAACGCTACGTAGTTCAGATCAAATTCAGATGCTTTCAGTTCACGCTCATTTTCTTGTGATTTATCACGTAAAGCAGCAACTTCAGGCAGACGGTACAGTGCATTCGAATCAATACCGACTTTGGCATCGACACAAAGAATGTCGCCATTTTCACGAACAGAGAGCGGATTAATTTCAAACAGTGCAAAATCATTTTCGACAAAGGCTCGATAAGCAGCTGTCATGACTTTAACAAATTGATTGATCTGGCTATCTTTTAACTTAAGTGCAAATGCCACTTCACGCGCCTGAAATGGCAATAATCCTACTAAAGGATCAACTTCGACTTTAATGATTTTTTCAGGATTTTCTTCTGCAACTTTTTCAATTTCAACACCACCTTCAGTGGATGCCATAAAAGTAATACGACGGCTAGAACGGTCTACCACTGCACCTAAATAGAGTTCACGCTCGACCGGATAAACATCTTCAGACACCAAAATACTATTGACTGGTTGACCATTTGCATCGGTTTGATAGGTCACTAAACGTGAACCAATAATCTGATTGGCATATTCAGCTGCTTCTTCAGCCGACTTTACCACTTTTACCCCACCCGCTTTGCCACGACCACCTGCGTGAACCTGCGCTTTTAATACCGCAAACTTCCCACCAAGCTGCTCAAAAGCATGTACTGTTTCCTCAGCATTGGTAGCAAGAATACCTTCTTGTACAGGCATCCCATATTTTTTTAATAACGCTTTTGCTTGATACTCATGTAAATTCATTGATTAACCTTTTACTACTTATTTGACTTTGTTATTACACGTATTCCCAATATTTCTTGGTTCACATCAATCAATATTGGTATTTTTGGATCTTAAATTTTACTTATCTTTATTTTTAGATGATTATTCATTCAAAAACAACCACCAAATGTAAAAAGAGCGGCCGGAGCCGCTCTTTGAAGAATTACTTACGCTTGCGTTGGATTGCGTGAATCGCACGACCATCGACTGCAAGAGCAGCTTCATGTACGACTTCAGAGAATGTTGGGTGACCAAACGTCATCAACTGTAGATCTTCAACTGAAGATACAAACTCAAGTGCAATCATACCTTGGTGAACGATGTCAGACGCAGCAGGTCCAATCACGTGCATACCAAGTAGACGGTCAGTTTTTGCATCAGCAACAAACTTCACGAAACCGGCACCTTCACCAGCAGCCAAAGCACGACCATTTACAGCAAAACCGAATTGACCAGTTTTCACTTCATGACCTTTTTCTTTGGCTTGCTCTTCTGTTAAACCTACCCAAGCCGCTTCCGGGTGAGTGTAGATGACAGAAATGATAGTATCGTAGTTCACTTGAGCAGCATGACCGTGGATACGTTCAACAGCCATTACGCCTTCTTCCATTGCTTTATGTGCAAGCATTGGACCACGTACCAAGTCACCGATTGCGTATACGCCTTCAACAGAAGTTGCACACCAGTCGTTTACCTCAACCAGACCGCGCTCAGTCAGTTTGATACCTGAGTCTTCAGCCAATAGGCCTTCAGCATAAGCACGACGGCCTACACAAACGATCAGCTTATCGAAAGTCTGTTCTTTGTCTTCGCCGCCCTGGCTGTATTTAACAGTCACTTCACGACCGTTAACTTCAGTACCAGAAACTTTTGCACCAATGCGGATATCAAGACCTTGCTTGGTCAGCAGTTTTTGGTAGTCTTTTGCCAATGCTTTGTCAGCCATTGGCAAGAATGCGTCCATTGCTTCAAATACAACAACTTCCGCACCCAGACGACGCCATACTGAACCAAGTTCAAGACCGATTACACCAGCACCAATCACACCAAGACGTTTAGGCACTTCTGGGAATTCAAGCGCACCAGTTGAGTCCACGATCAGGTCTTGATCTACAGGAGCAACTGGAATATTGACTGGTACAGAACCAGATGCAAGGATGACATATTTAGGCTCTAAAACCTGAGTTTCACCTTCATGCGGTACAAACTCAACTTTTTTACCAGCAAGTAATTTACCAGTACCTTGTAACCATTCAATGCCATTACCTTTAAGTAACTGCGCAACACCACCAGTCAATTGCTCAACGACTTTGTCTTTACGCGCCAGCATTTTAGACAAATCGAAAGCAACTTCACCCGTTGTAATACCGTGGTCATCTAAATGCTTAACAGTATCTTCATAACGGTGAGAAGAATCTAGAAGTGCTTTAGAAGGAATACAACCTACGTTTAAGCAAGTACCGCCTAAAGAAGGTTTACCTTTATGAATACGTTTTTCGATACACGCAACTTTAAAACCAAGCTGTGCAGCACGAATTGCAGCTTCGTAGCCACCTGGGCCACCACCGATTACAACTAAATCGAATTGTTGAGACATTATTCTCTCCAAAAATGGGCCTAGAGGATCACCCTAAGCCCATGGATTTATTCTTTAGAATTAAAGATCAAGGATCAGACGAGCTGGTTCTTCTAACAATTCTTTGATTGTTACAAGGAAACCTACAGCTTCTTTACCATCGATTAGACGGTGGTCATAAGAAAGCGCTAGGTACATCATTGGCAAGATTTCAACCTGACCATTCACTGCCATAGGACGTTCCTGGATTTTATGCATACCCAGAATCGCAGTTTGTGGAGTGTTCAAGATTGGAGTTGAAAGCAATGAACCGAAAGTACCACCGTTGGTAATTGTGAAAGTACCACCAGTCATGTCTTCGATTGCAAGTTTACCTTCACGCGCTTTACCAGCGTATGCACGGATACCGTTTTCAACTTCAGCATAGTTCATGCGGTCTGTATCACGAAGTACAGGAACCACCAAACCACGGTCAGAAGAAACTGCTACACCGATGTCATAGTAACCATGGTAAACGATGTCATCGCCATCGATAGACGCATTCACTGCTGGATAGCGTTTCAGTGCTTCAGTCGCAGCTTTAACGAAGAATGACATGAAGCCTAGACGTGCACCATGACGTTTTTCAAACGCTTCTTTGTACTGGTTACGCATTTCCATGATTGGTTTCATGTTTACTTCGTTGAACGTAGTCAACATTGCTGTTTCTTGAGTTGCAGCAAGCAGACGTTCAGCAACACGTTTACGCAGACGAGTCATTGGAACGCGTTTTTCAATACGTTCGCCAACCGCAACGCTTAACGGTGCAGCAGCAGGCGCTGCAGGTTTAGACTGATGGTTCGCAACATCTTCTTTAGTAATGCGACCGCCACGACCTGTACCAGATACGTCAGCAGCATTGATACCAGATTCAGTCAATGCTTTACGTACTGCTGGAGCTTGGTCTTGAACCTGTTGACGCTCAACGATCGGTGCATTACCCGCTTCAGTTTTTGCAGCAGCTTGCTCTACTGATGCTTCAGTTTCAGATTGAACTGCTTGAGTTTGAGTTGCGCCAGATACGGCACCCTCTTCAAATTGTGCAATCACTTCAGCAGAAAGCACTGTATCGCCTTCATTTTTAACGATTGATGCAATTGTACCGTCTGCAGGAGCAACAACTTCTAAAACAACTTTATCAGTTTCAATATCACAGATCACTTCATCACGTGATACTGCTTCACCTGGTTGTTTGTGCCAAGTTGCGATCGTACCGTCCGCAACTGACTCTGGAAATACCGGTGCTTTAATTTCGGTTGCCATTATTTAGAATCTCCTGGATTATTCAGCATCGATCGCTAGAGCGTCGTTAACGAGCTGAGCTTGTTGTTTTGCATGCAAGTATGGTGAACCACACGCCGGTGCAGCTGAAGCTTCACGGCCTGCGTAACTAATACGGATTTGTTTGCCCGCTTTCATCACATCGTCATATAAACGAGGCGCGATGAACAACCAAGCACCTTGGTTTTTCGGTTCTTCTTGTGCCCAAACCAGTTCTTTCACGTTTGGATACTGAGCAAGAACTTCTGCAAGACGTGCTTCTGGGTACGGATACAATTGTTCAATACGTACAATTGCAGTGTTGTTCATTTCTTTTTCACGACGTTTTTCAACCAGATCGTAGTAAACCTTACCACCACACAATACCAGACGGGTTACGTCTGCTTTGCTGATGTTGTCTACTTCGTCGATCACAGTCTGGAATGTACCGTTAGCCAGTTCTTCCAGGTTAGACACCGCCAATTTGTGACGAAGCAATGATTTAGGTGACATGATGATCATTGGTTTACGGATCGGGCGGATTGCCTGACGACGTAACGCGTGGAAGATCTGTGCAGGTGTAGTTGGAGTCATCACTTGCATATTGTCTTCAGCACATAGCTGCAAGAAACGTTCCAGACGTGCAGATGAATGCTCAGGACCTTGGCCTTCGAAGCCGTGTGGCAGAAGCATAGTCAGACCACATACACGTTCCCATTTGGTTTCACCAGATGAGATGAACTGGTCGATCACCACCTGTGCACAGTTTGCAAAGTCACCGAACTGAGCTTCCCAGATGATCAGGCTCTTAGGAAGAGTAGTCGCGTAACCGTATTCAAATGCCAGTACTGCCATTTCAGACAATAAAGAGTCATAGATCGCAACACGCGGTTGGTTCTCTTTAATATGGCAAAGTGGAATATAAGTTGAGCCATCTACCTGGTTATGCAGTTTTGCATGACGGTGTGAGAATGTACCACGACCCACGTCTTCACCAGTTAAACGGACCAGATAACCATCATCTAGCAGTGATGCATAAGCTAAAGTTTCAGCAGCACCCCAGTTCAGTGGCATTTCACCAGTTTGCATTTTCAGACGGTCGTCAATCACTTTAGAAACCTGACGCTGCATCACGAAACCTTCTGGAAGCTCACGCATTTTGCGACCAAGTTCTTTAAGACGTTCTAGATCACACGTAGTATCCCACTCGTCTGTATATTCATGACCCAGGTAGGGTGTCCAGTCTACGAACATTTTCTTGTTCGGCTCTAGAACCAGAGCATTGGCAACATGTTTACCTGCTTCAAGATCAGAGCGGTATTGTTCAACCATTTGATCTGCAGTTGCGCGATCAAGCACACCTTCTTGAACCAGTTTGTCAGCATAAAGCGTACGAGTGGTCGCTTTCTTGTTGATCACTTGGTACATCATTGGCTGAGTTGCAGCTGGTTCGTCCGCTTCGTTATGACCACGACGACGGTAACAGAACATGTCGATCACAACGTCTTTACGGAAAGTATGACGGAAATCGTGGGCAAGCTGAGCAACAAACAACACAGCTTCAGGATCATCACCATTTACATGGAAGATCGGCGCCTGAATCATTTTCGCGATATCAGTACAGTATTCTGTAGAACGCGCATCACGTGGATCAGATGTGGTGAAACCAACCTGGTTGTTCACTACGATATGAACTGTACCACCTACTGTGTAACCACGAGTCTGTGACATCTGGAAGGTTTCTTGGTTTACGCCCTGACCTGCAAATGCAGCATCACCGTGAACAATGACTGGCAATACGTCATCACCGCCAATGTCTTTACGACGGACTTGACGTGCACGTACAGAACCTTCAACTACAGGTCCAACGATTTCAAGGTGAGATGGGTTAAACGCCAATGCCAAGTGAACTTCACCACCTGGAGTCATCACGTTAGAAGAGAAACCTTGGTGATACTTAACGTCACCAGAACCTTTCTTGTGTAGTGATTTGCCTTCGAACTCACCGAACAGGTCAGCCGGGTTTTTACCCATGATGTTAACCAGAAGGTTCAGACGACCACGGTGTGGCATACCGATCACGACTTCTTTACAGCCTACAGAACCGGCACGCTGGATCAATTCATTCACCATAGGAATGAAAGATTCACCGCCTTCAACACCAAAACGTTTTGCACCCACGAATTTATTACCGAGGTATTTTTCTAGACCTTCAGCCGCAGTTAAACGTTCAAGAACATGTTTTTTCTGATCAGCACTTAGTCCATATTGACCACGTGCACTTTCAAGACGTTGCTGGATCCAGCGTTTTTCTTTGGTATCCACGATGTGCATGTATTCAGCACCGATAGAGCTACAGTAAGTCGCTTCCATCGCTTGGACCATTTCGCCCAAAGTCGCTGCTTCCTTACCAATCGCAAGGTTACCGGTATTGAATATGGTGTCCAGATCAGACTGAGTTAAACCGTGCGCAGAAAGATCAAGATCTGGCACAACTTCGCGTTTAGCCAGACCTAATGGATCCAATTTTGCTTTTTGGTGGCCACGGTTACGGTACGCAGCAATCAGCTGTAAAACGCCAATTTGACGACGTTCATGCTCTGAACTAACTGTCGATTGGATAACAGGCTGAATACGGCTTGAATTGCGACCTAAAAGTAGGAATTGCTCACGTACATTGCTGTGTGGTTGATCACCTTTTGGGAATTTATCGAAGTACGCTCTCCAGTCAGCACCCACTGAGTCTGGAGCAGTGAGGTACTGCTCATAAAGTTCTTCAATATACGCTGCACTATCAGCGGAAAGTTCAGTGTCAAGACGCAGAGCGTCAGCAACTTCTTGCATTTGTGGACCCATTTCCTATTGCAAAAACATTTTCAGGATGCTTTTTAAGCAAAACCCAGGATTAGTAATGTCAAATTGATAATTCAACATTAGTCCCCCATAAGGCATAAGCCATGAGGCGTTATCACCACACCAAGAAAATTCTTGATATGTTTAATGAACAATAACGCCCCTCAGCGGCATCATCACTCATTGAATACCCGATCGTGACCGAGCAATTTTTTGCAAATCGACTTAGAAAAAACAAAGATTTAAACTATATTTTTTCTAAAGCGACTTTGACTTACATTTATATACTATTCTCAACCTCTTCCGTGTTTAAAAAATGTACATCGGCCCACACATTTTTTAAATATAGTCTTGTGCTAAATGCTATCACGATCTCGACTAATCAATTGATTTTTTTGACGAGGAACGCATGTTTTTTAGTCAAATACTTCTATCAGAAATTACTCTAACATAGGGAGCTTTAAATGAAAAACACATTCAGCGTAGACCAAAGTCCTACATCTTTTTGATAAACAAAAAGAGAGTAAATCTTCCAATCCACTCCCTTTGCAACTTTGCGTTATATAATAACATTATTGAAAACCTTTTTCAGTCCAGAATTACATCTAAAAATCATAAATACCTCAAACAACATCATAATAGTGCATAAATCCGACCAAAATGTTCTGCAATGATTCATTACCCGATTTGATCATATGAGATACAGCACCAATAACAGCAGTTTCCACGACCACTGTTCGTTTATGGAGCCCTATAAAGCAAAAAGCACACCAAGTGGTGTGCTTTTTGAAAAACTGTTTATTGCAGTCTAAATTAGCCAGCCATATCTAGAAGCATGTTACGGATGTGACCGATTGCTTTAGTAGGG
Source organism: Acinetobacter sp. YH12249 (assembly GCF_013417475.1). Taxonomy (NCBI): domain Bacteria; kingdom Pseudomonadati; phylum Pseudomonadota; class Gammaproteobacteria; order Moraxellales; family Moraxellaceae; genus Acinetobacter; species Acinetobacter sp. YH12249. The sequence goes on from NZ_VPDX01000005.1 coordinate 102,291, forward strand.
TTCAAGCCTTTAGGACATACAGATACACAGTTCATGATACCTTTACAACGGAACAGAGAGAACGGATCGTCAAGACGAGCCAGACGCTCTTGAGTACCTGTATCACGCGAATCGATGATGAAACGGTATGCATTCAATAATGCTGAAGGACCCAAGAACTTGTCTGGGTTCCACCAGAATGATGGGCATGAAGTTGAACAACATGCACAAAGAATACATTCATACAGACCATTCAAGTGTTCACGTTCTTCAGGAGACTGCAGACGCTCTTTAGGAGGTGCAGGCTGGTTGTTGATCAAGAACGGATGAATCTTGTTGTACTGGTCGTAGAACTGGTTCATGTCAACTACAAGGTCTTTGATTACTGGAAGACCAGGTAGTGGACGAATCGTGATTTCATTTGGTAAATCGTTCAGGTTCCAAAGACACGCCAAACCGTTTTTACCATTAATGTTCACACCATCAGAACCACAGATCCCTTCACGGCATGAACGACGGAATGTCAAAGATTCGTCCTGTACTTTTAATGCAAGAAGCGCATCAAGCAACATACGGTGCTTATCAGTCAGTTCAAGCTTAAAAGTTTGCATATACGGTGCTTTATCCTTATCAGGATCGTAGCGGTAGATATGAAATGTACGAGTACCTCTACTCATCTTTAATCTCCTGATTAGAATGTACGTGGTTTCGGTGGAATTGCATCAACCGAAAGTGGTTTGTAACGCACTGGCTTGTACTCAAGACGGTTATCAGCAGAGAACCACAAGGTGTGTTTCATCCACTCGTCGTCACGACGGCCATATGGATACTCTGGGTGATCTGGTGGTAATTCGAAATCTACCACAGTGTGAGCACCACGACATTCTTTACGTGCAGCAGCTGAAATCAAGGTCGCTTTAGCAACTTCATACAGGTTTTCAACTTCTAGAGCTTCAATACGTGCAGTATTGAATACTTTAGATTTGTCTTTCAAGTGAATGTTGCGAACACGCGGCTCAATTGCAAGAATTTGTTTTACACCTTCTTCAAGCAGCGCAGTTGTACGGAATACACCCGCGTGGTCTTGAACGATGTCACGGATTGCATCAGCAACTTCTTGAGCATTCTCACCAGTTGTTGATTCATCCAGCTTACGAACACGCTTAATTGTGTTTTCAAGCACAGTTGTAGGAAGCGGTTCATACTCATCACCGTGGTGTTTAGTCACGTAGTCGATGATGTGCTGGCCAGCAGCCTTACCAAATACAACCAAATCAAGCAGTGAGTTTGTACCTAAACGGTTTGCACCGTGTACAGATACACATGAACATTCACCGATCGCATAGAAGCCTTTCACTGGTTTCGTGAAGTTGCGACCTTCTTGGTTAGTAGAATAGGTATCAGTATTCTTGTCGTAGTTCGTTACTAGAGCTTCAGATTCTGGAGACTCAGGAACAACTACCTGACCATGAATATTTGTAGGAATACCACCCATTTGGTAATGGATTGTAGGTACTACAGGAATTGGCTCTTTAGTAATGTCAACGTTCGCGAATTTCTTACCAATCTCGAATACAGATGGCAGACGTTTCATGATGGTGTCAGCACCCAAGTGAGTCATATCAAGAAGGATATAATCACCTTTAGGACCACAACCACGACCTTCTTTGATTTCCTGGTCCATAGAACGTGATACGAAGTCACGAGGAGCCAAGTCTTTCAGAGTCGGTGCATAACGTTCCATGAACGGTTCGCCGTCTTTATTACGAAGGATTGCACCTTCACCACGACAACCTTCAGTCAACAGTACGCCTGCGCCCGCAACACCTGTAGGGTGGAATTGCCAGAATTCCATATCTTGTAATGGAATACCTGCACGAGCTGCCATACCAAGACCGTCACCAGTGTTGATATATGCGTTAGTAGATGCACGGTAAACACGACCAGCACCACCTGTAGCGAACAATGTAGCTTTCGCCTGGAATACGGCAATTTTACCAGTTTCCTGATCGATTGCTGTCACACCCAGTACATCACCAGCTTCGTTACGGATCAGGTCAAGCGCGATCCATTCAACGAAGAACTGAGTACCCATTTTCACATTGCTTTGATAAAGCGTATGAAGAAGAGCGTGACCTGTACGGTCGGCTGCAGCACATGCACGTGGAACTGCTTTTTCACCGTAGTTTGCAGAGTGACCACCAAATGGACGTTGGTAAATCGTACCGTCTGCGTTACGGTCAAATGGCATACCTAAATGTTCTAATTCGTATACCACTTGCGGTGCTTCGCGAGTCATGAACTCGATCGCGTCTTGGTCACCTAACCAGTCAGAACCTTTAACTGTGTCGTAGAAGTGGTAATGCCAGTTATCTTCTTGCATGTTACCAAGAGATGCACCGATACCACCCTGCGCTGCTACAGTGTGAGAACGTGTTGGGAATACTTTAGTCAGTACCGCAACTTTCAAACCTGCTTGAGCAAGTTGGTAAGAAGCGCGCATACCAGAACCACCACCACCAACGATAACTGCATCGAAAGTTTCGTGTGGAATATTTGTGTAATCTTCTTTAGGGGTTATAGCGCCCATGATTGTTTCCTATCAATTCGCCCAAAAAATCTGGATTGCCCAGATCGCATATGCAAATACAGCAATAATCACTGCTGAAGTCAGTACAAGGCGTAAACCTGATGCTGATGGACCCATTTGACGAGTAGTCACATAGTCAGTGAATACCTGCCACATACCGATCCATGCATGCGCAACAAGAGATAAGACTGCCAACAAAGACATGATCTTCATTGGAACTGTCATCATAAAGCCGTACCATTGCTCGTAGTTGAAGCCACCATTCAGTAGGATCCAACCAAACACCACAACGGTATAAACAGCTAGAACTACAGCACTGATGCGTTGGACAAACCAATCACGAGAACCTGAACCTGTTAAACCAGTAGCACTTTTCATTAGAGTACGATCCATACAAATGCTGCAACAATACCGATTGCAGACAAGATTAATGAAATAGTAGCTGCAGTACGACCGCTTTGCAGTTCTTCTGCAACGCCGATATCTGCAAGTAAGTGCTTAATACCAGTGAACAAATGATAAATTAAGCCGGCTACAAATACCCATACGATAAAGCGGACAAAGAAACCGTTAAAGATTTCCTGCACTTCAGCAAAACCTTCTGCTGAAGACAATGATTTATCCAACAGCCACAAAAGGACCGGTACGAGTAAAAATACGATGACACCTGAAAGACGGTGTAGAATTGATGCAATAGCCACGGGTGATTTTAAGTTTACTTCTAAAACTTGACCCATGGACAAATTGACAGGTCTGTTGCTTTTCACAGCGGGCATCCTGTAGTTAAAAACTCCATCCGGAGTTTGTTGGAATTAATTCGAAGGAAAGCTGGCATTATCAGGCAAATACATGCCTAAACATAAAACGACACTGAATTATAAAACGTGAACTATTAAAATACAAACAACTGTATTTGGCTTTTTGAACAAAAAACCTTTAAATAAGAATCATTAACAATAACTTTAAGTTCTCCCCCACTTACTTTATCTTCATATTCTCATTCTAGATATTTGTTTTTTAATAATTAACTTGATTAATTTAGTCTGTTATCTAGCCAAGCTTCGACTAAGTAGATTTAGACTAAAGATGAACAGCAAAAATATAATTTCGATCCTAAGTCCTTATTAATCCCAAGTAAAATCATAAGGATATATTTCACAAATAAATAATGACTATTTATATAAAGGTATCTCAATTTAGAATTTTTATACTAAAACCTACTTATCTCTTTGTAGATCATAGTTTTTTTGATGTTTTTAGACATTTTATATTCAAAAAAACACTTATTTATTTTTGTTTAAGTTGTATTAAACAAAGTGAAGCAAATTTACGAGCTATTTTTTAGCCGATTAAACAGAGCCAAAAAGAAAATTTATTGCTTTTATTTATAATTCAAGTTTGAAGTAAAAACTTAAGGAAATCGATGTAAGTTACGAGATTTATATAATTTTAAGTTGCAGTCTTAGAATATTTTCTCAATTTCTCCTTTATTTTTTGCTAGGAAAAAACGCTTACAAATACGGCAAAGACTATATTTTTTTCTGCACCTTCTGTTCAATTTGACTTATTATAGAGGTTTGGTACTGTGATTTTATTAAACTTTTTATACCAAGATAAATGACTAAACCACTGTGAGAATGTCATTTTTCATCCATAAGTATAATTGACAAAATTTCAGTAGCCACTAATCTTATAGCAAATTTTTGATCCGTCCGTTTTGTGCATTAAAAGATTGATAGGCAACTCGGATATACATTCACCAGGACAGGAGATCTATTGAATGTCTGAAGCAACTGGCAAGAAAGCCGTTTTACAGCTTGATGGCAAAGAAATTGAATTACCAATTTACAGCGGCACATTGGGCCCAGATGTAATCGACGTTAAAGATGTGTTGGCTGCAGGTCACTTTACTTTTGATCCTGGTTTTATGGCAACAGCTGCATGCGAGTCTAAAATCACTTTCATCGATGGTAATAAAGGTGTTCTTTTACACCGTGGCTACCCAATTGACCAGTTAGCAACTAAAGCTGATTACCTAGAAACTTGCTACTTACTTCTTAATGGCGAGCTTCCAACAGCTGAGCAAAAAGAAGAATTCGACGCTAAAGTTCGTAACCACACTATGGTTCACGATCAAGTAAGCCGCTTCTATAACGGTTTCCGTCGTGATGCTCACCCTATGGCAATCATGGTTGGTGTTGTTGGTGCGTTGTCTGCGTTCTATCACAACAATCTGGACATCGAAGATGTTAACCATCGTGAAATCACTGCGATTCGTTTAATCGCTAAGATTCCTACTTTGGCAGCTTGGAGCTACAAATACACTGTTGGTCAACCATTCGTTTACCCACGTAACGATTTGACTTACGCTGAAAACTTCCTGTACATGATGTTTGCAACTCCTGCAGACCGTGACTACAAAGTAGATCCAATCCTTGCGAAAGCAATGGACCGTATCTTCACGCTTCACGCTGACCACGAACAAAATGCTTCTACGTCTACAGTACGTTTAGCTGGTTCTACTGGCGCTAACCCATATGCATGTATCGCTGCTGGTATCTCTGCACTTTGGGGTCCTGCTCACGGTGGTGCGAACGAAGCTGTTCTTAAGATGCTTGATGAAATCGGCACTGTAGAAAACGTTGCTGGCTTCATGGAAAAAGTGAAAACTAAAGAAGTTAAACTCATGGGCTTCGGTCACCGTGTGTACAAAAACTTCGATCCACGTGCGAAAGTAATGAAAGAAACTTGTGACGAAGTTCTTGGTGCTCTTGGCATCAACGATCCACAGCTTGCTCTTGCTATGGAACTTGAACGTATCGCGCTTTCTGACGAATACTTCATCAAACGTAACCTTTACCCTAACGTAGACTTCTACTCAGGTATCATCCTTAAAGCGATTGGTATCCCAACAGAAATGTTTACTGTGATCTTCGCGCTTGCACGTACAGTTGGTTGGATCAGCCACTGGTTAGAAATGCACAGCGGTCCTTACAAGATCGGTCGTCCTCGTCAGCTTTACACTGGTGAAGTTCAACGCGACATCAACCGTTAATTCGGTTAGCGTTGAAAGACGTAAAAACCACCCTTCTGGGTGGTTTTTTTATGACTGACAAAAACCAACACAACCAAGATGTGAAAAACTTAAAATAGTAAACCTGAAGAATTTTCAATTTCTACAAATTTCTAGAAATTACTCTTATATCGTTAAGGATTGAGTTTTAATGCTGTTTTACCTGCTTCCCTTCATCCTGAGAATGATTCGTTTTGATCAGTTTAAAAGCCGGAACTTAACTTCAGGGGAAATCAAGCTTTGCCAGCAAGTCTTTGCTGACCGGATTGACTATTCAGCAGTCCGTGTCATGAATCACCCTTTCCTGCCTTGGCAATCCAAGCATGTGATTATGGCACCAAGTGGTTATATTCACGTCCGCAACCTGAATTATCGGGACGATTATTCTAAAGAAAGCCGTTCTTATCAGGCGCTTTTCATTCATGAAATGGCGCATATTTATCAATATCAGCAGAATATTAATGTGTTGTTTAAGGGCGCTTTTTTACAAGCCGCTTATTTTTTTAGTATGGGAAAATATAATCCTTACAAATATCAATTTAATCCCAACAAATCCTTTTTAGACTATAACATTGAACAACAGGGAGATATTGCACGCGATATTTTTCTAAAAAAAATTCCCAATATTATTTTAAAAAATCAGATAAGCAGATGATATTGAATACTTTTCACTCAAGTATTCTGTTGATTTCTATTTATGAAAAATAAACTTATTTAAATCCAATTGAGTATTTTTGTGCATTTACCAGAATAAAAAAGCACCATAATAAGTCATTTTTGACCATAACTTTGTGCATCTGTTTCAATTCTCCTGAAACAGCTCTAGCATCTGCCTCAAATTTCGATAAAATAAGCCAAGTATGATATTTTTAGCTCGCAAATCAAGATTTAATGATCATGCGGTCATGACTTTTTTAATTTTGGCCATTTGGCATTTTGTTCGTATCAAACTGCACTCAGCTGGATAATTAGAATTTTAAAAATCAGTGATTTAGTGTATTCACCTATAGGAATAGGACTTAATTGGAATGAAAAGTTTTAAAATTGCGATTGCTCAATTCTCTCCACATGTGGGCAATTTAGATGCAAATACGCAGACAATGATAGATTTGGCAAATCAAGCCAAAAAAGATAATGCTGATCTTATTATTTTCCCTGAACTTTCAACTTTAGGTTATCCGGCTGAAGATTTATTAATTCGCCCAAGTCTGGCTAAACGCACAAAACTGGCGTTTGAGAAACTAACTGAAGTAAAAGATATCGTCATGGTCTTTGGTTTTGTTAATCAAACCGAAGATGGTGAACGCTATAACTCAGCCGCTGTCATGAAGGATGGTGAAGTTTTAGGGGTTTATAATAAACAGACTTTGCCAAACTATGGTGTATTTGATGAGAAACGCTATTTTGGTGAAGGACATCAGCATCTGGTCTTCGAATATCTGGGACACAAGTTTGGTGTTCTGATCTGTGAAGATGTCTGGTCATTATCTACAGTTCAACAGCTGGCTCAATTGAATATTGATACTGCACTGGTTCTGAATGCTTCTCCATATGAAGTTGGCAAACCGCAACACCGTATCGATACCATGGCTGCGCTGGTCAAACAGTTGAATATCAATCTGGTGTACTGTAACCAGGTAGGTGGCCAAGATGATCTCATCTTTGATGGTACCAGCTTTGTACTCAATAAATCAGGCGAAGTGGCTCTGCAAGCACCTAGCTTTGAAAAAGGCCTGTATATCGCTGAATATGATGCAGAAAAATTAGAGTTCAGCAAAGGTACGATTACTCCAGCGCTGGAAACCATGGCTGAGATATATCAAAGTCTGGTGATGGCAACTCGTGACTATGTACAACGTTCAGGTTTCCCAGGTGTAATTCTGGGTCTGTCAGGCGGTATTGACTCTGCCCTGACTCTTGCCATCGCAGCAGATGCGATTGGCCCTGATAAAGTCCAAGCAGTGATGATGCCTTATACCTATACTGCTCAGATCAGTGTAGAAGATGCTACTGAACAGGCAAAAACCATGGGTGTAACTTTCGGTATTGCCGAGATTAACCCGATTGTAAGTGGCTTCTTGCAAACCCTGTATCCATTCTTTGGCAATGCCCCTGTAGATGCCACTGAAGAAAACCTGCAAGCACGTGCACGCGGTACGCTATTAATGGCGCTGTCTAACAAGTTCGGCAATCTGGTTCTGGCAACCGGTAATAAATCTGAACTTGCCGTTGGTTACTGCACACTATATGGCGATATGGTCGGTGGTTTTGCGGTATTAAAAGATGTTTATAAAACCATTGTGTTTGAACTGGCGAAATACCGTAACAGCATCGCAGAAACTCCTGTGATTCCTGAGCGTGTCATTACTCGCCCACCATCAGCAGAACTTCGTCCAGATCAGGTCGATCAGGATTCATTACCGGCTTATGAAGTACTTGATGCGATTCTTTATGCTTATATTGAAGAAGATCTGAGCCAGGATGACATCATTGCCAAAGGCTTTGAAGCTGAAGTCGTGAAAAAAGTGATTCGTCTGGTTGATATTAACGAATACAAACGTCGTCAGGGTGCGATTGGTCCACGTATCAGCTCGCGTTCTTATGGTCGTGAACGTCGCTATCCGGTCGTTAATGGTTGGAAAGCAGGTATCTAAGTTTTAACAAAACTAGATTAGCTATAATGCCCAAGTAAATGCTTGGGCATTTTTTTATCTTTAAGCAATAAATAGGGTTAAGAAATTAAAAGAAGATTCAAAAATTTAAACAGACAGATATTTAGAAGAACTTTCTCTTAATTTTTTATTGATATTTTTATGGCACAAAAAAAGAGACCAAGCTGAGAGCTTGGTCTTTAAAAATGGTGGCTATGACGGGACTTGAACCTGTGACCCCCGCATTATGAGTGCGGTGCTCTAACCAACTGAGCTACATAGCCGTAAACTGTGTGCGCATTATCGTAATTTCAGGTTGTATCGTCAAGCATTTTAAACCACAAATGTTCAGTCTTTATGCAAATTAATCATAAACTCTTAAACTTTGTACAAATCATGATTTAATTCGAAATCCCATAACAGAATCTACAAAAATTGGTACCAACTTTTAAAGCCAAATCTAAATCGAAGTCGTATCATATAATATTTAATTTTAAGAATAACTTGCTGAAGAAACAAAATAAAAAGTGAATCTAGGACCTTTTCCTATCGCTATAATACTTTTCCAAATATGGCCAATAGTATTTCTGGATTAAAGCAAAACTGAAGATGACGAAATTCAAAATATACCTAAGCCTGCTCCTATTGAGTTTTATAAGTTTAGCCAATGCAACTGTTATTCATCCAAGCAGCAGATTTTCAGGATGTGATGATGTGAAAAGTTTGGCTCAAGAAGTCATGCTCTTTAGACTGAAAGGTGCACCACAGAAATGGATGATTCAGCAAATAAAACAGCACTACGGTACAGCGAATGATCTCCATGCTCTGATTGGTATAAAACTTACTGAAAAAGCGTTTAAATATGAAATACCCCAAGATCAGTCTGGACGTTCCACCTTAATTAAAAACTTTGCAATTGATCACTATAATGAATGTGAGAAATCCATTACAGATCGTGCTTAATTTAAAAAAGAAAATAACGGTATTAACCCACCCTTGGAAAGGGAAGTTTTAGAACACTAAAATTATGCTGATAGAAGGTTACTATTAAAAATAGCAGTCTATCTTTATGCAGTTTGATAGATTTTTCATTATTAAAATCTCAATTTTAAACCTGTTCCTATAGTTTTATATAACAGGGATTTTTTGAATCTAAAATTACAGGTAATAACGCAGTATTAAAATCAGATGGCTTTTTTAAGTTAGTTCATTAATATTCTAAAATCATATTATTTTAATCTAAAAATATAAATATAAATCAAAAACTTAGAAAATATACCAACCATTAAAAATTATTGCTTTGTTAAACATAATACTGAGGAATTTACTTGGTTTTATTTTTATAAAATACGCGTTATGATCAAAGTATAAACAACAATTCGTATACGATTTTAACGCGTCATATTTTTATAAAACTTATTTCCGATAAGGAGAATTCTAATGTCATTTGAACATATTTTAGTACCCGTTGACGGTTCAGAAACTTCCTACGCTGCAGTCGATAAAGCTGTCGAAATTGCCAAAGCATTTAACAGTAAAGTGACAGTGGTTCAGGTGCTGGCACTTGATCCCTATATCGCTGCTGAATACATTACAGCAGCTCAAACCAATGACCTGGTTGAACGTGCCCGTACTGCAATTCTGAAGACACTTGATGAAGCAAAAGCGAAATTTGCTGCGGCAGGTATTGATGCAGAGACCCAGCTACTCGAAGGTCAGGTGATTTATAGTGAAATTGTCAAAGCAGCAGAATCCTTGAATACTGATCTGATTGTGATTGGCTCACATGGCCGTACTGGCTTCAAGAAACTGTTCCTGGGTAGTGTTGCGCAAAGCATCTTGGGACAGGCCAATGTTCCTGTAATGGTTATCCGTAAATAATAAAAAAATCCCCACTTCAATCAAGTGGGGATTTCTCTTTCAGACAAATCCATCCCATTGATACTGCTTTAAGCTGACCCGATTTTCAGCACATAGAATTCCTTCTGCGCCTAACTTTTGCTGTTGAATATTATGTCCATATTCATCCAGTTTATTGAGACTGATCTTACCTTGAGCGTTCAGGACACGATGCCAAGGCAAATCGGTTTCTGTATCAAGCTGACTTAAAACCTTACCTACCAGACGTGCATGTTTAGGCAAGCCAGCCAGCTTAGCGATCTGTCCATAGGTCGCTACCTTCGCATAAGGAATCTGGCTGACTACACTCAGAATCATTTGTGCCATTTCCTGGCTTGCACTTGATGTCATAGGCTTTCAATCTTGATAGAAAATTCTAATGCTTAGAAATTCTCCGGATTCTCTAAGCGTTTCACTTCTTGTACTTTGTCAGGATGATGCACGGTTGCTACACCATCGGCATCTTTCTTATCAATCAGCATCTCAGGCTGGAAGATGGTGATGGTTTCATTTCCATTCGCATCCTCCCCCACAATATACTGAAAACCGCGACGATTCATCTTGTGGCACATCCGCTGATACCAGCCCTTAAAACCTTGAGTTTCTTCATTCGGGTTGTAATAGAAAGCATTCATTACGGCTGGCAAACCTAGACCACAAACTACTCCGGAAAGAAGCACCACAATAAAAGTATATCCAATCAGAATACTGCTATATGCTTCCAGCTGTGGAATATTGGCCACTGCCAGAATCAGGGCTAAGGAAATCCCGCCACGTACACCGCCCCAAGACAGAATGGTTAAACTGCCGTTATAACTCTTCTTGCTCATTCTAGGGAATAATGCAAAAGACAGATGGTTGGCCAGGAATCGCGCCAAATGCAGAATTATGAAAGCAACAATTCCGCCTAGAACCAGACTGGTGCTTAGATCAATAATGAACAATTCCAGGCCGATCAAGGTGAACAGGAAGGAATTGATAATCCCCTCTACCGTATGCCAGAAATGGTTTACATCACCGATATCTGCATCAGCCAGAATTTCTTTCCATTTATTACCGACAATCAAGCCGCCGATTACACAGGCAATTGGTGCAGAAGCATGCGCCAGTAAAGCAACTAGATATGAACCACAAGCCAACAGTGCAGTAGTTAATATCAGTGATTCCATTTCATGCTTACCGCGCAGAATACGTAAAATCGCCAGACCAAACCCAATTCCGATCAAGACTGCCACGACAATTTCATAAAGCAATGTTTGCAGGACGGCGAGTACGGTAAAGTTTTCACCTTGCAGTACATTCAGCAAGGTCATAAATAATGCAATACACATCGCATCATTAAACAGTGATTCACCTTCCAGCTTCACGATCAAATGATGGGGTGCGCGTACCGAACTGAGTACACCTTTAATCCCAATGGGATCCGTTGCTCCGAGCGCAGCACCGAGTAATAGTAGAACCAATATATCGACGTGGTTACCAATCAGAAACTGATAACCGTACAGCGCAATACCAAAGAAAACTGCACAGAAAACCAATGCCAGACTGGCCAGAATACCAATCGGCCGCCAGTGATTGCGTAAATCTGAAACCTTAAACTTCAATGCGGATGATGTCAGAATGAAACAAATGACACCATTAATCAGGAAGTCATAAAAATCAACATGCCGAACTGCTTTCTCAATATTATCAATATTGATGCTAAAAAATGGATTACCCTGTAACAGGCTGGCGCACCATTGCAGGATAAAGACAAAAATAGCAGAAACAATCGGCACACCAATGGCTTGAGGAAAACTTAGAACACGTTTGTTGAACATGGTAGTGGCAATTGACAGAGCAAAGACCACCGTCAACAGTTGTAAAAAAAAGAAACTTCCCATTAGGTTTCCTAAGATTTGGCAATTTGCAGCCGTGAGCTGAAAGATTTACTTGAAATATAAATTTAAAAAAACAGTATATTTTAGCGGATCAAGTTTAGTCCCATTTTTTTTCGAATTAAGTTAAGTTTCTTTTCAATATTCACAACTGATGATTTAACATACAGCCTTAAAGCACTTTATTGCTCATCTCTCTTCTTTCTATTTAGAAATTTTCTCCTATGCATCAAACTGTCAAAACCATATTCCGTCTGTGCCTTGCTGCTGTCATTTTTCTGATCACACTTTCCGTGATGTTCACCTGTGTTGCCAAAGTTCAGGAAATTCTGAAAGCAGATCAACATTATCAGCAAGCCGTGAGCATTCCTTTAAAAAGCAGTGCCAAAGCGCAATATGTACTGGTGTCTAATAATCAACGTCCAGACAACGCGCTGTTTATCCTGATTGCCGGAAATGGTTATGTAGCGAAAATCAGCTGTGAGCATTATGCTGCCCTATGTACTGATGACTATAATCAGTCACATACCCGGCAGATTCAAAATGTTAATTTAGTAAAAGTGAGAAATTATTTTTATATTGAAAATATTCAGTTCCAAGATAGTCGAACTGGTCAGATCACTACACTCAGCTATTCCAAAAATGAATTGAAGCAATTTTATAATAATGACATCAGTAATTTAAAATATATTCTCTTTGCAATTTCGCTATTTGCCTTGGCTGCCTTGTTTGTCAGTATCAAAATTTTGAAAAACTTCCGTCGTTTTCTGGAAAAATAACTATTCAATCATTAGGGGAACATTTGCTCCCCTTTTTTTTGATCTTTAATTTTAGATATTTTGATTAAAAGTATCGCAAGCAGACATCTGACCTGATTTCAGACCGGTATTAAACCATTTTACCCGCTGTGCACTGGTACCATGCGTAAAGCTGTCCGGAACGACATGGCCTTGGGCCTTTTTCTGCAGATAGTCATCACCGATCTTATGTGCCGCATCCATGGCTTCCTGTACATCACCCTGCTCCAGGAACTGAGTACGCTCATGGTTATGATAAGCCCATACCCCAGCCAGACAATCGGCCTGTAGTTCTTGACGTACAGAAAGCTGATTACCCTGTGCTTGAGTAGCTTGTTGACGTGCCTGCTGTACCTGTGAAGAAATACCTAGAATGGTCTGGATATGATGACCCACCTCATGCGCTACCACATAGGCTTGAGCAAAATCACCAGCCTGATCATTGCGAGATAACTCGGTTGAGTTCTGTTCCCCGCTAATTCCCATCTGAGTACGCATATCTTTAAAGAATGCCGTATCAATATAAACTTTCTGGTCTGCCGGACAGTAAAAAGGTCCCATGGCCGATTGCGCTGTACCACAACCAGAATTTACTACCCCACTAAATAGAACCAGTTTAGGCGGAGTATATTGCTGGTTCAGCTGCTGCTGAAATACTTGAGACCAGGTATCTTCTGTATCGGCAAGCACAGTTCCTACAAAATCGATTGCTTCTTGCTGCTCTGGCGTTGGATTTTCCAGACCTCGTGTTTCTGCACTAGAAACACCTTGCGTAACTTGCTTGGTGGTTTGATAGGCTTGCTGTGGATCAACGCCAAAAAACTTCCAGGCCACGAAAGCAATAATTAACCCGAGAATACTGATTCCACCGGCTTTGGCACCACCGCCACGACGGTCTTCTACATTGCTACTAACACGACGTCCTTTCCAGCGCATAGTGAGATTCCTTATAGTTTAAAGTCAGCTTATTTTAACGGGCCTGATTTATGCCTGCTTTGATTTCGATCTGATTTTTTGAATAAAGCCAATCAAGATAAATACGATTAACCCTGCCACAAAACCAATCACCAGATTAATCAGTGTAGGCGTAACAGCCCCTACGATACTGCCCAGACTAGGCATATGCTCTACATACTCAACCGAATCTTCAGTAAAATGATGAAACCATGGAATGGTATGGGCAATAATCCCGCCTCCGACCAGGAACATCGCAATCGTACCTACAATCGTGAGGGTTTTCATCAATTTAGGAGCAAAAGCCAGTAATCCACGGCCTATACTTTGCTTGAAGCTGGATGCCTGCTTAGTCAGGTACAAACCTAAATCATCAATTTTAACAATCATGGCGACGAAGCCGTACACCCCGACTGTCATTAATATGGCAATTCCTGCCAGTACGATGACCTTGGTGGTAAAAGCTGCGGCTGCCACCGTGCCCAAAGAAATCACTACAATTTCCGCAGATAAAATAAAGTCAGTTCGGATCGCACCCTTAATTTTCTCTTTTTCAAATGTGGCCAAATCGGTTTCGATCGTAGTGAATTCAGCCTCAGCATCTTCTTCAGTCTTGGCTTTCTTATGCTTTAAACTATGTAGAACTTTTTCTACGCCTTCATAACAGAGAAATAAACCGCCAATCATCAGTAAAGGATTGATTAACCAAGGCGCAACCACACTAATAAGTAAAGCCAAAGGAACAAGAATCAGCTTATTAATAAAAGAACCTTTCGCTACCCCCCACACCACAGGAAGTTCACGTTCTGCCCGTACACCGCTGACTTGCTGGGCATTTAATGCCAAGTCATCCCCCAAGACACCTGCCGTCTTTTTTGCAGCCATCTTGCTCATCACGGCAACATCGTCTAAAACAGTCGCAATATCATCCAATAATATTAATAAGCTGCTCGCCATTCTTGTTATCCTTATCATCTTTAGACATATTTTAATGAAAATATTTAAAAAATATTGTATTCACTTGTTTAATTAATAAGATTTTTTTACTGCGGCTTTTTTTCTGGCTGACATTCAAAAACAGAATGCCGTACAATGTGGCCATTCGTTAAAATATAGATGTAGTACAGACTACTTTTTGGAATAGATAATGAGTAATCAAGATAATCGTCCAGTAATCTTGACTGGCGACCGTCCTACCGGACAGCTTCACCTTGGCCATTTTGTCGGTTCATTACGCTCTCGCGTAGGTTTACAAGATTCTCACCATCAACATTTGTTACTCGCTGATGCTCAAGCCCTGACAGATAATGCAGACAACTTTGAAAAAGTACGTCGCAATATTATTGAAGTAGCAACAGATTATCTGGCTGTCGGTATTGATCCAACCAAAACTACTATCTGTGTTCAGTCTTGCCTGCCAGCCTTAAACGAACTGACTATGCTCTATCTGAACTTTGTGACAGTTTCACGTCTAGAGCGCAACCCGACCATTAAATCAGAAATTCAGATGCGTGGTTTTGAGCGTGATATTCCTGCAGGTTTCTTATGCTATCCAGTGGCTCAAGCAGCAGATATCACAGCCTTTAAAGCAACTGTAGTTCCGGTGGGCGAAGACCAGATTCCAATGATCGAACAGACCAATGAGATTGTACGTCGCCTTAACCGTCAGATTGGCCGTGAATTACTGCCTGAATGTAAGGCGCTGCTTTCTAATGTGGGACGCTTACCAGGTTTTGACGGTAAAGCGAAAATGTCTAAATCATTAGGTAATACTATTGTTCTAGATGCCTCTGACAAAGACATCAAAAAAGCTGTCAATGCGATGTATACCGATCCGAATCACCTGCGCATCGAAGATCCAGGCCAAGTTGAAGGCAATGTGGTATTTACTTACCTGGATGCATTCGACACCAATAAAGAAGAACTGGAAGAACTGAAAGCACATTATCGCCGTGGTGGTTTAGGTGATGGTACAGTAAAAAAACGTCTGGAAGGTATTCTGAAAGAGCTGATCGGTCCGATTCGTGAACGTCGTATGGAACTGGCCAAAGATCCGGATTACATCATGGATATTTTGAAAACGGGTACAGATAAATGCCGTGACATTACACAGGCCACTTTAGATGAAGTGAAAACAGGCTTAGGTGTTTTCCATTTCTAAGCTAGACAATATTTAAAAAAGCCCTTCATAAAGGGCTTTTTTTATTTAAGGCCAAAATGCGCAAAAATAAGGCAAGTTTCCACACAGATTCTTCATAGTTTTAACCTTACTTAACATCTATTAACATGAATACTGATGAGTCACATGAGAATGAGTCCTAATATACTTACATACAGTAAGGAATCAAATTTAACTCTCTCCACAGTTAATCTTGATTTAGTTTTGAAAGAAACTTCCTTTTTCTACGCAATGACAACCCCAATCATTGCGTTTTTTTTGTCTGTAATTTTTGAAAATATAAAAAAATCCTGCCAGATGAGCAGGATTTTGTTGTGTCTTGAATATTAATATTTGAACAAGCCTTTTTCTAATGGAATTTCAATTCCAATAGAGGCACCGCCATCCTGACCATTTACATCTGAGTCACTTATCCAGGCATTAATTTTAAGTGGCATTTCTGGACGAATATAATGCGACCAGGTGACATCTAGTGCTTTAATTTCATCATCAAAAGCAAAAGCAGCATTATTTACACTTGCACGCTCAGACTGATTGACTTCAGCAAACAATACCCGCCCAGATAAACGGTTCATCGGATCAAGACGGATATCACCACCTACTGAAACCATCTGTGCATCACCACCTAAAGCATGTGCCAGCGGATAACCATGCTGATAAAAACCATCAGTATAATTGGTATGGTTATAAGAAATACCTCGCACCTTGCCGTTAGTACGTGTATCTGCCCATTCTGTATAAAGTTGATATGGCATATTTCTTACAGTCGAAGAATAGTCTATTCCAGCCAGATACATTTTCTTCGCAGGCAGACCACCCGCTTCATCTTCACCTAAATATTGCCCATAGAAGCCCATAGGTACCTGTGTCAAAGGAAACAGGTTCAGGCGTGCATCGAAACCAGCAATCTGGTTTGATGGGTCAGGTTCACCCGTACCACCATTATCTTTATTCCCGACAAAAGCATCCCATAATGAACTTAAGCTTTCAGGACGTCCTTCCCCACCCCATTGAATCGCACGAGAAGCACCTAGCTCCAAGTAAGATAAAGGTTGTGCTGTTACACGAAGACCAATTAGTTTGGCATCTGGAACGGCAGTATAATCATCCAATTGTCCTGCAAAAGCCTGATATTGCCACGGTCCAATCCAGGACAGCCATTTAGTTTCAAAAGCTGTTTGTTCTGCACGTTGTGCCATAAATCCATATACTGGGCGGCTAGCATCGCCGCGAATCAAGCTGCCATCATGTCCCGGACCCCAATAGGTCGGAATTTGGCCGGCAATCAGCCATTGATTCCAGAGTTTCCCTGCTAGATAAGATCCTTCCAGATTTACATCCTGATCATTCTCAATTTGTCGATCTTTTTCGGCATTAACCCGGAGTTTGGCATCCCAGTTTTCGCCACCTGCATTAAATTCTAAAGCTGCCTGAAATTGTGCCTTTTGCTGATCGCCAAAGGCTTGAGGAATATCTTTTGGATCACTTTCCGCAAATAAGCCTACTTTGAGCTGCTGATTGTCTGCTGTTAATTTTGCCAGAACTGAATCAATAACACGTTGTTGTACTTTGTTACTCACTTGTGCATTGGATAGAGCACGTTGAATTTCATCACCACTGAGCGGCCAGGTCGAGGTACTGATCTGGATCACCCCTTGTTGGTTTAACCAGTTCAAGTCAGTACGAAGATTTGCATCATTCAGAACCAGCCCTTGAGCAAAAACAGGAAGCGAAAGTGTCGTAAGAAGTGCACTTAATAATGGTTTTTTTAGAAACATGGGATCAATATTCTCAAGTTTATTTTTGCCTAACCATAGATATTTCAAAAACAATATTCAATGGCGAAACTGTATCAGTATAATATGAAACCCTAGATTTAATTGACTTTCAAAATAATAAATCGCTTCGAGAAATGAGATAGAAATACAAAAATGAAATTACAAATGTAAAAAATAGAATTAAATAATGCTGGGTTTTAATTTTATTTAAAATAAATACTGAACACATAAAAAAGGCAGTTTTAAAAACTGCCTTTTTTCGAATAAGTCATTAGTGTTTATGACGCATATGCGGGAATAAGATTACATCACGGATACTTGGTGCATTCGCGAAGATCATCACCAAACGGTCAATACCGATCCCTTCACCTGCTGTAGGAGGCAGACCATATTCCAGGGCTTCAATGAAGTCAGCATCATAGTGCATTGCTTCATCATCACCCGCATCTTTCTCAGCAACCTGCGCCTGGAAGCGTTCAGCCTGATCAATCGGGTCATTTAATTCTGAGAAGCCATTTGCCAGTTCACGACCACCGATAAAGAATTCAAAACGGTCTGTAATATGCGGGTTTTGATCATTACGGCGTGCTAGTGGAGAAGTTTCTGCTGGATATTCAGTCACGAATGTAGGCTGACGTAGTTGAGTTTCTACCGTTTCTTCAAATACGATTGTTTGCAGTTTACCCAGACCAAAACCTGGTTTTACCTGTTCTTTCAGTTCTTCCTGAATGAATTTCGCCAGGAACTCACGGTCATTGACATTTTCTGGAGTGAACTGTGGATTGTGCTCAAGAATAGCATCAAACATTGAGATCTTTTTAAATGGTCCTTTGAAGCTAAAGACTTCATCGCCATAAGGCACATCAGTGGTACCCAGAATATCAATTGCCAGTTTTTCCAGCATTTGCTCAGTCAATTCCATCAGGTCTTTGTAATCTGCATACGCCTGGTAGAATTCGATCATAGTGAATTCAGGGTTATGACGAGTTGAAACACCTTCGTTACGGAAGTTACGGTTAATTTCGAATACGCGCTCGAAACCACCCACAACCAGACGTTTCAAATAAAGCTCAGGTGCAATACGCAAGAACAACGGCATATCCAGCGCATTATGATGCGTTTCAAATGGACGCGCAGATGCTCCACCTGGAATCACGTGCATCATCGGAGTTTCAACTTCCATAAAACGTTTGTCGTTCAGGAAACTACGAATACCGGCAACAACTTTGGCACGAACTTCAAAAGTTTTACGGGTTTCTTCATTTACGATCAGATCAAGATAACGTTTACGATACTTCATTTCAGTATCAGTTAAACCATGGAACTTGTCTGGAAGTGGACGTAATGATTTAGTCAGTAATTCAAAATGTTCGATATGAACATACAGGTCACCTTTACCAGAACGACCGATATAACCTTCAACTGCAATGATATCGCCCAGATCCAGGCCTTTGATCGTTGCAAGTACTTCTGGCTCAAGTTCTTTACGTGGAACATAAAGCTGAATACGACCGGTCATATCCTGAATCACGATGAATGAACCGCGGTTCAACATCACACGACCTGCTACTTTTACATGAACGTGTTCGCCAGCTTCAATTTCTTCTTTAGATTTATCAGCAAACTGGTCTTGTAAGTCTTGCGCATAATGTTCACGTTTAAATGTGTTTGGCCATGGGCTAACACCAGTTTCTTTTGCGTGGTCTTGAATCTGCTTTAACTTGGCATGACGCTGTGCAATTAAATCGTTTTCGGAAATGATTTGTTCAGAAGTCGATTGAGCGTTATTTTGCGTCATCTCTGCCTCGGATAAGATTAGTTAAAAAATAGAAGTTGCATAGAATAGCAGAAATCTGCATCAAATCGTAGCGTAAAGACTTCCCACACGTGGCTTTTCTTGAGAAAAATTTCTGGATATATGAAATTCTTAAAGGCAAATGATTTTCAGTTTCGAATTTTATGATTGGTTTTTTTAGAATATTGCCCAACTTTTGTTAGATGAAAGTCCAAGACCTCAATCCTCTGCACAAATTCTGCCTTTATATCCCATATCAGCTTAGACCAATAGCTAACTGCTTCCTCGAAATAGACGTTTTACAATAATGACCATATTAGAAGGTGGTGTCTTAACACCCTGACCACGACTTTGCCATGTCCGATAAAAATGAGTAAAAATATGTCTAAAATATTGTTTTTTCATGGCTTGGATTCGTCAAAACAGTCCACGAAATTTCATGCAATTGATGCAATGCATAAATATTGTATAGATGTGGATTATCGCAATCTGAGCTACCAGTCGGTAGCCGATTTCTACCACGAAATGGTTGAAACCATTAAACCGGATATTCTGGTCGGACACAGTCTGGGCGGTTATTGGGCGCTAAAAATGTCACAAGCTCATCAGATCCCTTGTGTGATCGCGAATCCTAGCTTGCAACCGAATTTCCGCGATGATTATCCTGCGATTTGTGACAGTGATTTGCAGCATGATATTCCGCAAATGGCCTATCTGGAATTAGGCGATGAAATTCTGGATATGCATGCAGCACAGGCACAGCTTGAAGATTATATGCAAATTCATGCCATTGAAGGTGGTCATCATCGTCTGGAACATCCCGAACAGATTAACGACCTGATTCAGGAAATTGAATATCATTTTATCCGGCAATAAAAAAGCCCTAATAGTTGGGGCTTTTTTGATCATTCAGACTTAAGCAACTGCAGCTTCAGGCTGGGACTTATCATCAAGTACTGACCAGATGTCCAGGCCTAATTCACCGTGTAAATCTGGCAGATCAAGGAAGATGCTCGCACCTAGAACCTGATGCTGACATTTTTCAGCCAACTCATGTACTGCTTTCAATGTACCGCCAGTTGCCAGTACATCATCCACAATAATTACTTTTTGTCCCTGAACCTCTGCAGACATTTCCAGACGGTCCAGACCATATTCAAGGCTATAACCTACACCTACGACTGGAGGCGGCAATTTACCTGCTTTACGAACCAGCAATAAGCCTTTGCCCGTACGCTGCGCCAACAGGCTTGCCAGCACAAAACCACGTGCTTCCACTGCCACAAAGCTGTCTACTTCAGCAAGCTTTTCTTCAGGAATGCTGGCAATCAAAGCATCAGTTAATGGACCCAGATTATTCATGAATAATGGAGTCAAATCAAAGAAACAAATGCCTGGTTTTGGGAAATTCTGGACAGTACGAATGTGAGACCACAGAGAAGTAGACAAATTGCTCATGGGAGATCTTTAAACAAGGAAAGGAATAGGTGAATTTTAAACTAAATTAACAATGTGTAACAACAACGACTGTGCAATATTAAAGCAGAAAATAATAATAACCAATTGATTTAAATATATAAATTTATTTTAAAAAATATTTAATAAAGATTGGGCTAAGTCTAAGTTAACTGATTTTAATCATTTTTTCTGCCCGACTTTGGTCTACAACCTAAAATCTAAGCCAGAAGAGTGTTTATAAAACTAAAAATACAACTCTTTTCCTAACCTTAAATATATTTATAGTAATGAAATACCTAGAGACTGCCCTTTTGCTATTAATTTCACTGATTAAACTTTTATTCGCTTTACTTTATGAATAGAACTGCGTAAAAATTTAGCCAAATATGTTTACTATTAAAAGTCATATTCTTTAGGGTCTTGCCATTTGTGGATTTTAAGCTGACAGCTACAGTTGGTCAGTTTTGGAGAGTTATATGAAAAAATATCAATGCATCGTTTGTGGATGGATTTATGACGAGGCAGAAGGTTGGCCTCAGGACGGAATCGTTCCTGGAACCAAATGGGAAGATATTCCTGATGACTGGACTTGTCCGGATTGTGGTGTTTCTAAAGTCGATTTTGAAATGATTGAAATCTAATCATGTTCTTTTAAAGACCATATTGAATGGTCTTTTTTATGTCCTTTATACCTGAAAAAAACTAATTTAAAAAAGCATGGAGAATCGTATGCATCCTATCGTCATCATTGGTTCGGGCATGGCGGGTTATGCTGTTGCCCGTGAGTTTCGCAAACTCAACCCAGACCATGAACTTGTCATGATTTGTGCTGATGATGCGACTAATTATGCAAAACCTACGCTTTCTAATGCTTTAGCAGGAAACAAAGCGCCAGAACACATCCCTTTGGGTGATGCAGAAAAAATGTCAGCACAGCTGAAAATGCGCATCGAAAAAAATACCTGGGTCAAAGCCATTCATCCTGAACAGCATCAGCTCACTTTAGAAAAAGACGGTCAGGAAAGCACACAGGATTATTCTAAACTGGTACTGGCTGTAGGTGCCGATCCGGTACGCCTGGCCATTGCTGGTGATGCGAGCGACGATATTCATATGGTCAATAACCTGACTGACTATAAAGCTTTCCGTCATAATCTGGCAGCCCGTGAAGATAAACGCGTAGTAATTTTAGGCGCAGGCCTGATCGGCTGTGAATTTGCCAATGATTTACAACATACTAATCATCAGGTCACCGTGATTGATCTTGCACCACAGCCTTTAGGTCGCTTATTACCCTCTCATGTCGCAGATGCTTTCCAGCAAAATCTTGAAGAGACAGGCATTCATTTTGTATTAGGAACAACAGTTGAAAAAGTCTCTAAAGTTGAAAATGGTGACTATCTGGTAACACTTGCCAATGGCCAATCAGTAGTTGCTGACGTGGTGCTCTCTGCTGTGGGCTTACAACCGAATATTTCTGTCGCAAAAGAAGCCGATATTCATACCAGTCGCGGGATTCTGACCAATACAAAACTAGAAACCAATCAACCGGACATTTATGCAGTAGGCGACTGTGCGGAAGTAAATGGAATGCTTTTGCCATATGTCATGCCAATCATGCAGCAGGCCCGCGCCCTGTCTAAAACATTGAATGGCGAACATACTGCAGTCCATTATCCAGCAATGCCTGTTGCGGTAAAAACGCCAGCTGCGCCATTGACTGTCCTTCCTGCTCCGATTGATGTCGAAGTAACTTGGGAAAATGAAGAGTTTGATGACGGTATGCTGGCCAAAGCCTTTGATGCCAGCGGTACTTTGCGTGGATTTGTCCTGCTTGGTGCCACTGCTGCCAAACAACGCCTGGCATTGACCAAGCAGGTTCCTGACTTGATTCCAGCTACAGTTTAGATGTTTAATACAAAGGACATTTTTTAAGCGAAATGTCCTTTAATCAGGAAATACATCATGCACAGTGCCCTGCAGTTCAATCATTCTCCGTATACAGCTTTCATGCGTGAAACCAAGGTCGATCTTGGCAATGGCATCGAATTGCACGTGGAAGTCGGAGGAAATCCTGAACACCCGACCATTCTGCTGATTATGGGGCTTGGGGCACAGATGCTGTACTGGCCGGACTTCTTCTGTAAATCCCTCATTGATCAGGGCTATCATCTGGTGCGTTTTGACAACCGGGATATTGGTTTATCTTCCAAAATTCACCATAAAGGGCCTCGCTTAAACACTTTAAAAATGATGAGCCGTTTTGTACTGGGTTTAGGCAATCAGGGCGCGCCTTATACGCTGTACGATATGGCAGATGATGTACATCTTCTGATTGAAAAAATGGGACTGGGTCAGGTCTATGTGCTCGGTGCCTCTATGGGCGGCATGATTGCCCAGATTCTGGCCGCACGTTATCCTGACAAAGTTAAAAAAATGGGCTTACTGTTTACCAGTAATAACCAGCCACTGTTACCTCCGCCTTTTCCAAAGCAACTCTTTAGTTTAATTGACAAACCCGCTTCCACAGATGAAGATGGCATTGTCGATCATAGCTTGAAGCTGTTTAATATTATTGGCTCGCCGGGTTATGTGAATCATCTGGAAGCGATTCAGACCGCCCGTAAGTTATATAAGCGAAGTTACCATCCAGCGGGTGTACTTCAACAGTTTTTAGCAATATTATGTACGGGTTCATTGCTGCAACTGGACAAGCAAATCCAACAAGAGACCCTGGTGGTTCATGGTGCTCGTGACAGATTGCTGCCTCCTAGTCATGGTAAGGCTGTTGCAAAAGCAATTTCAGGGGCTAAATTTGAATTAATTGATGGAATGGGGCATGATATCCCTCCGCATTTTATTCCATATCTTAGCGAATTATTTGCTGATCATTTTAAATCATAAACATTAGGACACTATGGCTGCATTACCATCCCTAAGACAGCTGTCATACCTCGTAACACTGTCTGAGACGCTGCATTTTACAGAAGCTGCTCGCCGCTCATTTGTTACCCAGTCAACTTTGTCTGGCGGTATTATGGAGCTGGAGCGTTTACTCGGTGGCGTTCTTGTTGAACGCGATCGCCAGAATGTACGTTTAACGCCGCTTGGTGAACAAGTGGTTGCACGTGCCCGTGTTCTACTGGCTGATGCTCAGGACTTAATGCGTTTAAGTCGTGAAATGAGTGAACCATTAACCGGTGATCTGCATCTTGGCGTTATTCCAACCATTGCCCCTTTCATCCTGTCGCAATTTCTGGATGAAGTGCATCAGCAGCTACCGAAAATCCAGCTACATTTACATGAAGCTCAAAGTGAGAAAATTGTAGAGAAACTGGAGCATGGTAATCTGGATATGGTGGTGCTAGCGCTGCCTTTCGATACCCGTAGCTTGAAAGTTGCTGAAATTGCCAAAGAGAATCTGTATCTGGTACATCACAAATCTGACCAGAATGCGGCTCAAGCCAAATCTCTGGAAGATCTGGATCTGTCTCGCCTGATGCTGTTGGAAGAAGGTCACTGCTTGCGTGATCATGCATTGAGTGCCTGCCCGATTGGTGAGCGTAAAAATGATCATCGCCTGAAAGCAAGTTCATTACCGACGTTAATTGAAATGGTGTCTGCTGATCTTGGTTTCACCCTGTTGCCAGAAATTGCGCTGCATACCAATATGATCAAAGCCAATCCGGATCTGCGCATCAATCCAATCAATGCTGCACCAAGCCGTACTCTGGCGCTGGTCACTCGTAAGAGCACACCGCTACAAAGCGAATTCGATATGTTATTACAAATTTTGCAAAAAATTACTGCCCATGATGCAGCTTAATTAAACTCTAAGAAAAAAGGAGCACTTAGATTGCTCCTTTTTTATTGCCTGTGTCTTCTGATAAAGTAAATTTTTATAAATTCAGTCAATTAAAATGATCCAAAAACCAGTTTTTCAAACTTTAACTATTTATAATATATAAAAATTAAATCCCTATTTCTTGGGATTGGCATTGATAATAATTTAAGCCAAAATACATCTGTATATTAATTACTCTCAGGATAAGATTTCTTTGGCCTCATTTTTGCCCGCACCGGTATTATTGGTGCAACCTTATCCACCACCGCTCTCTTCCAATCTTGATCTTGCATTGCTACAGCTCGGTTATCAACCAGATATGCTGTCCTATACCGATCATCTGTCTGCTCAATCCCATATTGAACAGTATCTTCCCAATCTAGTGTTATATGAGATTCATGAGAAAGTACAGCTTAAGAATTTTAATGTAATTCAAGCACGAATCCAGATTCCTCATCTGATTGCAGTTTTAGCTGATGATTCAGCTGAAATGATTAATTTACTCTTGTCATCTGGCGTGGATCGATATCTGATTGCATCGCATCCTGTTTCAAAAATAGTAGCGAGCCTGAAAATTATCCTACGCGGTGGTTCCGATTTACATCCTGAATTAGCCCGTTATTTAGTGAGTCAGGAAACAAAAATACATTTTTTAAATCAGACTGAAGTACAGATTTTAAAGTATTTCAGCCAAGACCTGACTTTGGCCGAAATTCAAAACAGATTAAGTCTGCACGATTACCAGATTTATGCTGCTATTCGCAAAATCTATCAAAAACTCGCGAATCCATTTATCCATTCTCAAAATTAACAAAATATAAAAAAGGCTGAATTATCAGCCTTTTTAGTTTGCATAGAGTTATTTAAAGGTTTCCAGCAAGGTACGCTGTGCATTATGCGGTTGTTCACCTTCTGCAACTTGGGCACGCACCCAGGTTCCATCTCCTTGTAACAACCAGGCCTGCTGATTGTCTTTCAGGTAATTTAATAAACCTTGCTGGTAAATGCGTTTCTTTAATGCTTCGTCTTCAATCGGGAAACAAGCTTCTACACGATTAAACAGGTTGCGGTCCATCCAGTCCGCGCTTGAGCAATAAATCCGAGAATTACCATTATTGCTAAAATAAAACACGCGTGTATGTTCAAGGAAACGGCCGACGATTGAACGTACCCGGATATTCTCTGAAAGTCCCGGTAAGCCTGGACGCAGACAGCAAATCGAGCGGATAATTAGGTCTATCTGTACACCTGCTTGAGAAGCTTCATACAGTTTATTGATCAGTTGCAGCTCAGTTAAAGCATTGACCTTCACGATGATCTGGGCTTTCTTGCCCGCTTTGGCATTGGCAATTTCATTATCAATATAGTTGATGAGCTGGGCATGCAAGGTAAATGGTGCATGGAGCAGCTTTTTCAGCTTGGCCATTTTCCCCATTCCGGTCAATTCCTGAAAGATACGATGCACATCTTCACACAGATCCTTGTCCGTGGTTAAGAGACCATAGTCGGTATAAATTCGCGCATTGCCGGCATGATAATTCCCGGTACCCAGATGTACATAACGCACCAGCTTGTTATTTTCTCGGCGTACCACCAGAATCATTTTGGCATGGGTTTTATAGCCGACAATACCATAGACCACGACAGCCCCCGCCTCTTGCAGTACATTAGCAACTGCAATATTGGATTCTTCATCAAAACGAGCACGCAGCTCGATGACTGCAGTCACTTCCTTACCGTTACGGGCCGCTTCTGCCAGCACCTGCACGATCTCGGAATCTGGACCACTACGATACAATGTCTGCTTGATTGCCAGTACCTGAGGGTCACGTGCTGCTTCACGTAACAGCGTAATCACTGGTGCAAAAGATTCAAATGGATGATGTAGCAAAATATCCTGCTTCTGCATGGCACTGAAAACATTTTCAGATTTCTTCAGTACTTTAGGCAGAATTGGCGTATGTGAATCATAACGTAGATGTGGACGTTTGAAGTTGGACAGTAACCGCGCCAGATTAACCGGTCCTGCCACTTTATAGAGCTGTTCTTCATCCAGATCAAATTCTTCCAGCAGATATTCATAAATATGCTGCGGACAATTTTCAGTCACTTCCAGACGGACTGCACGACCAAAACGGCGCGAACTTAGCTCGCCTTTTAAGGCTTTGGCCAGGTCTTCAACATCTTCATTTAAGGCCAGATCGGCATTCCGGGTAACACGGAACTGATAGCAGCCAGTCGCGGTCATGCCCGGGAACAGGTCAGACACATGTTCATGAATGATGGCGGATAACATCACATGATGTTCTTTACCATCAGTCAGTTCATCCGGTAAACGCACAACACGTGGCAATGAACGTGGCGCAGGAACAACCGCAAGATCAATCTGACGGCCAAAGGCATCTTTCCCTTCGAGCGTCACAATAAAATTCAGAGATTTATTCACCAGACGTGGGAATGGATGTGCCGGATCAAGGCTAATAGGCGTAAGAACTGGAGCAACCTGTTCCTGAAAATATTTTTTCACCCAGGCCGATTGTGCCGGTGTTAGCTCTCCACGGCGCAAGAAGCAGATATCTTCCTCACGCAGTTTAGGCAAAATCTCTTCATTTAAAATACGGTACTGACGTTCAATGGCGGCATGTGCAGTTTCGGCAATCTGCTCTAATACTTGTTTTGGCGTCAAACCATCTGGACTGCGGCTTTCATTGCCCAAATCCAGTTGTTCCATGACGCCAGCCACACGAATTTCAAAAAACTCATCTAAATTACGTGAAAAGATCAGTAGAAAATTCATGCGTTCCAGCAAAGGATGCAGAGGATCAACCGCCTGTTCCAGCACTCGCAAATGGAAATCCAGAATAGACAGTTCACGATTAATGTAACGATCATTATAAGTATATTCGGTTGGTGCCGAAGTCGTACTGGCTGCCGTATTCATATCAAACCTACGCTATTTTCAAGTCTTGCTTATTGCTTTTAGTATGCTTCAAATTAATGACATTTTCATAAAAAAAGCCCAAATATTTGGGCTTTATCTTGATATTTTTATTTAAGGGATTTCAGCATAGCGCATATAACGCTGAATCATACGTTTACGTGCTTTTAGGGCTGATGCATTACGATGATCTTCAAAATATTTTGGATTGGTGAGAATCGCTGCCAGGAAGATGGCCTGATCACGAGTCAGGCTCTCTGCAGTCTTACCAAAATAATGTTTGGCTGCCGCTTCTGCTCCATAGATATTGTCTCCAAACTCAATCGAATTTAAATACACTTCCAGAATACGCTCTTTAGACCACATGCGTTCCATCATCCAGGTCGCGACAGCTTCCTGACCTTTACGCAGGAATGAACGCTTGTTGACGAGGAACAGGTTTTTAGCCAGCTGCTGGGAAATGGTTGACCCTCCTGCCACAACACGGCCTTCATTCTTGTTACGGCTGAGTGCAGTCTGAATACCATCCCAGTCAAAGCCATGATGGTGCATGAATTTTCCATCTTCTGCCGTCACTACCGCCTGCTTGAGATTGGTACTGATTTCATCATAAGGGCGCCACTGATGTTGAATGGGCTTGGAGGGTTCAATCCAATAATCGATCCGCATCATCATGGTGGTATTCACTGGATTGGTTCGCCACCAGGCTAAACTTGCAAAAATCCACAGTTGAACAAGTAGAATCACACTGACAATCACGAGAAGGGTGCGGGTCAGAAAGGCTTTCATGTCAGTGCGTTACTCCTGAAAATTCAATTTTTCGTGTTAAGCTTATTCGAAATATACAATCACAGCAAAAAAATAGCATGCCTGAATATTCTCCCCCAACAACACATCGCAAACTGGAAATGCAGCTCTGGTGGATGACCGCACTCCTGATCTGTATCAATGTCAGCCTGTTTGGCTGGCAGGTTCTGAATGGAATGGACATCACACAGCCAAGTTCTCCAGATGCCATTCGCTGGGGAGCAGATTATGCACCTTTAACGTATTTAGCGGAACCCATACGCCTGTTTAGTAGCATGTTTTTTCATTTTGGCTTAATTCACCTGATGTTGAATATGTGGGCACTGTATATTTTTGGTAGTGTCGCTGAACAAATTTTTGGCCGGATCTATTTTACAGGTCTTTATATTTGTGCCGGCCTGATGGGTAGTTTGCTCAGTGGCTATATGAGTATCCAGGACAGTTATGCCTTAATCGAAGGCGGTGTAGCCAATCCTGGCTTATTGCCGGGTGTTAGTGCGGGTGCTTCGGGTGCAGTCATGGGTCTCGGTGCCTCCCTGACTGTTCTATCTTTACTGCCAATGTTGCCCCGTCAGCCTTTTATTCTGGATAAAAAAACGCTCGTAATGATCATGGGCCTTAACCTGGCGATGGGCTTTATGATCAGCGGAATTAACAATGCCGCACATATTGGCGGCATGATCATGGGGGCCGGACTAACAGCGCTCTGGTATCTTGGTCAGAAAATGCAGCGTGGCCGTTTGGTCAGTCTGGTTGCCTTACTGCTCGGCGTCGCTGCCTGTATCGTGCTGTATCAATATAATCTGGCTTTGCTTGAACCGATCCGCCCACTCTGGCAAGAGATTTTACAAATGCTACAACAGCAGTTGGCCGATCAACCTGCGAAATGAATCTTATTGATTCATCTCACGCAGGCTTTGTAAAGGTGGAATCTCGGAAAGATAACTCAGACGATAACGCCCGATCAGGGTACATAATACAGTCATAAACACAGGCAGGATAATCCAGATTTCCCAATGAGGCTGGATGATCAGATCCATCTTATAGCTGGCAATGGCGCTGATCACTTCTGCAAACAGACATGAAACAATACCGGCGAATAGTCCGATAAAACCGATTTCCAGACTCATCATGGTTTTCAGCTTCTGTTTGGAACTACCAAAAGACCGGAGCAAAGCCACTTCACGTTTACGTTCATCCATGAGCAGGTTTAGACAGGCCATCAGTACCAGAAAACCGGATACACTGACCAGCACAGCCAGAATGGTAATGATCTGTACCAGCACATTCACAATTCGTTTGATTTCTTCCAGAATCAGGCTGACATCAATAAATACCGTATTCGAAAAACGCTGAACCAGATTCACCAGTTTATCTTTGTCTGTTTCCGGTACATAGAAGCTGCCCAGATAACTGCCCGCATTGGCATCCATAGTATTCGGTGCAAAGATAAAGAAGAAGTTTGGACTAAAACTCTCCCACTCTACCGTTCTGAGATTCACCACTTTGGCTTCGAGTATGCCTTCAGGCAGGCTAAAGCTGAGCTTATCTCCCAGTTTGATGCCCAGCTCTTGTGCAGTATTGGCTTCGACCGAAACCTCACCCGGCTGTTTCAATCCTGCCTCCCCCTGAACAATCACATTATCCTGAGGATAGCGATCCGACTGGGTCAGATTCAGTTCACGTCTTAAGGTATTACTCTTTTTGACCAGTTCAGCAGCAAAAGGATGATCATTTTTCGCTACCAGGCGCCCGCGAATATTGGGATAAAGCGGCGTGCTTTTCCAGCCATTCTGTTCTAACTGAGCTTTTAAGTCAGGCATATCAAAAGGCGGCAGACCATAGACAAACTGGTTGGGTGTCCCTTCCGGCAACTGTTGCTGCCATCGATCAAGTAAATCTGTACGCAGTACAGCCAGCACACTAATCAAACTGAGTCCTAAAGCTAAGGCAGTAATCTGTAAAGCGGTCTGATACGGTGTCCGTACATAGGCAGACAGATTGAATTTCAGATTACGCAGCAGTTTTAAAATACTCCAGACCGTAAAATACAGAACAGCACAAAGCAGAATAATGGCCCCAATCACCCAAGCTGTCAGCACGATATTTTCCGTTAAAATCACACTGAAAATAATCAGACTTAAGGTTCCGGTCAGTAACATCCACAACATCGAATGGACGGATTTTTCCTGCTGACGAATGACCCGAATTGGGGGAGTATTTAACAGCTGAAACAAACTCGGCATGACAAAGCCCAATAACACCACAGCACTGGTTAGCATGGCAATTGGCAATGGTCCCAGCAGCATCGCCGTAGCAGAAAACTCAAGCTGCAAGTTTGGAATCAGCTGTAGCATGAGTTGCAGCAAGCCATAACCCAATGCAACACCTATCACGCTACCAATCAACATGGCGATTAAAAGTACTAAACCCAGCAAAGCCAGATAAGCGGCTAGAATCTGATTTTTGGTCGCGCCAATACAACGCATCAGGGCAATATGATCCTGGTTCTGCTGTACATAACGTTGTGCGGTTAAAGCAATGGCAATCCCGCATAATAAAATGGTGAGAATATTCGCCAGTTGCAGAAAAGTATCCAGATTGGCAATTGGTTTCATTAAACGGGTATTGCCTTCGCTGGGATTACGCAAGCGCAGACTGACCTGCTGTTCCAGTTCTTGTCCCTCAACCTCAACATCTGCTTCATCTGAAGTCCCTTTTTCAGATTTTATCTTCTGCTTGAACCAGGTTTCATATTGCCGGGTATCAGCTGGATTACCCGCCATTAATAAGCGGTAATCAATCCGGCTACCGACCTGAATCGCATTGGTGCGCGCCACTTCTGACTGAGCAATAATCACAGTCGGTGAAAAGCCAGAAAAACCCAGCTCCTGATTCGAATCCTGCTCGATTTTTGCAGTAACCTTAAATTTGGCATCGGCGATATTCAGTTCATCACCTAGTTTGACCTTGAGCAGATCCATGGCCCGTGAACTCAGCCAGATTTCCCCCGCTTGGATTTTATCTGCTGCAGGCTGAACCCGTAGCTCTCCTCGTAAAGGAAAAGCCTGATCAATGGCCTTAACATTGACCATGACAAACTGATCATTGGTATAAGCCATCGTACTGAAAAATGTGACTTCAGACTGCTGTAAATCCAGTTGCCTGGCCTGATCATGCCATTCCCGGGCTAGCGGCTCATTATCAGAAAGTACCAAATCTCCCGCCAGCATTTCAGCTGCCTGTAAAGCAACCGCGTTCTGAATCTGCTCATTACTGAACTTGAGTGCCGTTGTGGCACTAATGGCTAAGGTCAATGCGATGATTAGCAGATAAATCCCTGTCGTATTAAAACTTTGTCTGAGTAAAGGACGAAACAGATGCTGCATATCAGCCTCCACTCGCATGTTCAATCAGCTGACCATTGACCAGTTCAAAATGACGCTGGCATTGTTGGGCTAGATCAGGATCATGGGTAACCAGAACCAGCGTGGTGCCTAATTCGCGATTTAACTGAAAGAGCAGCTGTTCAATTTCCTGAGCGGTTTCCCCATCCAGATTACCTGTCGGTTCATCAGCAAATATGATTTTGGGTTCACCGACCAATGCGCGGGCAATGGCGACACGTTGCTGCTCCCCACCCGACAGTACTTTTGGTGTTTGCTGAGCCTGACGGTCTAATCCGACCTTTTGTAGCAATGCCAGCGCCTTTTGTTCGGCATCACTATATTTAAAATCTAGCTGTAAACGTAAAGGCAGCATGACATTTTCAAGCGCAGTAAGATGAGGTAAAAGCTGGAAAGACTGAAATACAAAGCCAATATTTTTTAGCCGGACTAAAGCACGCTGTTCTTCATTCAAGTTCGATACCAGCTCTCCACAAACCGTTAACTGCCCGGAACTAGCCTGATCTAAAGTGGCCAAAATGCCCAGTAAAGTTGACTTTCCTGAACCTGAACGCCCAGTAATGGCGACCTGTTCTCCAGTCAAAATTTCCAGCGAAAGATCTTCAAAAATAGTCAGTTGTTTTTGTGAAAGTTGTATCTTTTGTGTCAATTTCTGGGCAGAAATAATCGCTTGTGGCATGATGGTCGAATCGTTGCTGCTTTGAATCATACGTGTCCTATATGAAAGATCTAAATCAGAAAAATCGTGTATTGCCTTGCCTGGTATTCTTTGGACTGTGCCTGATTCCTTTTAGTCTGTCGGCAAAGACCATTATGATTGTGGGTGACAGTATAAGTGCTGGTTATGGCATGCAACCACAGCAAGGTTGGGTACATTTATTACAAAAGCGTTTGGACCAACACTATCCGAAACAGCATAAAGTGGTCAATGCAAGTGTGAGCGGTGAAACCACCAGTGGTGCCTTGGCAAGGCTGCCGAAACTGCTACAGACGCACCGTCCAGATATTGTGGTGATTGAGCTTGGCGGGAATGATGGCCTGCGTGGACAGCCACCCCAAATGATTCAAAAAAATTTAGCAGCTCTGGTACAACAAAGTCAGAAAGCCAAGGCGAATGTGGTTGTTTTTGGAATGAAAATGCCACCAAATTATGGCCAGGCATATAGTAAGGCTTTTGAAAATAACTATAAGGTGGTCAGTCAGCAGTATAAGGTCAAACTACTACCCTTCTTTATGCAAGGCGTCGCTGGTAATAAAAGTCTGATGCAACAGGATCAGATTCATCCCAACACCAAAGCCCAGACTATTTTATTAAATAATGCTTATCCTTATATTAAAGGCGCCCTCTAAGGCGCCTTTAACTAAATCAAATCTTGAAATTTACTTAGAAGTCGAAGAACGTCACTTCACCGGTTTCAAGTGAATATTCTGCACCAATCACCTGTAATTTACCTTTAGCAATCAGGCTTTCTAGAACTGCAGAACCATGACGTAATTGATTTACTGAAGCAAATACATTGGAACGGACTGCATGTTTAGATAGTTTATTCAGGTCATCTTTCAGTTCAGTCTGCATTAGAATTTCAACTGATGGACGTACACGGTTCACGATTGACATCAGATTTGCAGATGGCGGCGTTGCTGGATTGGTTAATGCTTCAATTGTTGAATGAATAGCGCCACAATGTGTATGACCCAAGACAATTACAATCGGACAGCCAAAACTTTCTGCTGCGAATTCGACACTGCCGACTTGAGACGGTGCAACAATATTACCTGCTACCCGAATGACAAACAGATCACCTAGCCCTTGGTCAAAGACCATTTCTGCGGGTACACGTGAATCTGAACATCCTAAAACAATAGCAAATGGTTCCTGACTTTCTGCCATCTCAGCACGTTGCTGATGCGATAATAATTTTAAATGCTGCGTTTCACCATTGACAAAGCGCTGGTTACCCTTTTTAAGACGATCTATAGCTTCCTGAGCTGTGAGCATTCTTTTTTACCATCGATGTTTTTAGTGGGAATATCTTACTGCTAGATTTTTTGAATGTCACTTGCAAAAAAAATTAGCTGTAAAATTTTTAGCGCTTTGATGATTTCTTGTTCTGATAATTTTTCTGTGAAGTTCATCACGTTTTTTGGGCAGTTTTTCTGCTCAAGCTAATAATTAACAGATGTACAATATTAAGGAATGCTTTAAAATAAGTGAAAGATTACGATTTGATTCATCTATAAATTGCAAATCGATAACACGGAAGTATTTTGAGCGTTTTTGCTCAGTTTTTTCAGGGGACAGTGCTAATGAAGAAAATAATAAAATTGCGCTCAAAAATTATCTATTCCACTTTAGTCGCTCTGGGTCTTAGCCTATCTAGCCTGAGCCATAGCCAATATCTGTTTACGCCGCCGAAAGCCAAGTCTGCCGAAGTTTTACAGCTGTATCTGAGCCAGCAACGCATCCAGGCGGGTCTACAATCCAAAACCTTAAAAATCGGTGATGTGACTTGGAGTTATAGCGAAGGCGGGGCAAAAAACAAACCCTCGATTATCCTGATTCATGGACTGGCAGGTACACGCGACAACTGGAATCGTGTCGCCCAGTTTTTGACACCTTATTATCATGTCATCATTCCGGATTTGCCGAGCAATGGCGATACCCGGGTTCCAGCAGATTTTGATTTGTCTGTACCCAATGTCACTTCGCAATTACGTACTTTTGTCGAAACCTTGAAGATTGAAAAAAATCTGCATGTCGCTGGCCATTCTCTAGGCGGTTCAATTGCGACAGTTTATGCATCCCAATACCCTTTCGATACCCAAAGCCTGTTTCTAGTAAATAGTGCCGGCATCTATAAAATGGGCAATACGCCTTATACCAAAGACCCACATGCGCTCAAAGATCTGATTGTCAGTAAACCGGGCGATCTGGAAGATGTCTCCAAACAGCTGATGCAGAATCCACCAGCGATGCCTTACCAGTTAAGACATGCGCAGGAAAAACTGTTGATTGCCCGTTCGGAACAAACCAGCAAATCGATTGATCAGGTGGTAATGCTCAACCGGCTGTATACGCCTGATACCTTTGCCCGTCTGACCCGTACAGTGGAAGCCCCGACTTTAATTTTATGGGGAAAACAGGATCGAATTATTAATGTCGAAGTGGTGAAAGAGCTATATTCTTTATTGAAACGTGCTGAAACTCCGGTAATTTTAAATAATGTTGGTCATATGCCGATTCTGGAAGCAGAGAAACAGGTTGCCCAACATTATTTGCCTTTCCTGGCCAAGACACAGACCCTAAAAAATCCACTTGCTGATAAACTCATTCCTTTCAATTAAGTTTCAGAGAAGTTATGCAGAAACACCCGATGATTGAGCAGTTGATTGATGCTCAACTTGATTTTCTTGATCAGGTATTTTCTCAATCTGAAACCATTCAAAGCGAGTTTCATGAGTTTTATCTCTGGTTGCGCAAGCAGACCCTAAAAGATCTGTGGAGCTGTGAACTGATCAATCAGCTGCTACAAAAGCAGATTCTGGATACTGCTGCCAGTTCTTTTCTAATTGAGCAGATTGCCGAACATATCCGTTTTGCACTGGTCCATCCGGCCAATGATACAACTAAAATCGCTGATGTCATTCCGGTACTGACCATTGATAAAATTGCACAATATGTGGCCAGCAAAAGTGGTCATCGTCAGCGCCTGATCAAAGCGGTGGTGAATAATCCTGCTTTTTCAGCCATGATTACGCAACTGATCCAACATTCGATTCAGGATTATCTGGATAATTCTGTGATTGCCAAGAGTGTTCCGGGCGTTTCCCGCTTCATGAAAATGGGCAAATCTGTTCTGGAAAATGTTACGGATTCCAGTCTGGACAATACAGTTGCCCGTTATTTGCAAAAAAATATTTTAAAACTCAGCCAAATGAGTGAGCATGTGCTGAACCAGCACTTTGATGATGACAAGCTATACCATTTTCAGGCCAATCTCTGGCATAAGATCAAAGACATGCCGCTGTCCGTGCTCAAGAACTATATTGAAACCCAGGATCTGAACCAGACGGTAAGTTTGGGGCACGAAATCTGGGATCATATGCGCCAGACGGAATATATGCAGCAGCAACTGCATGACGGGATTTATACCTGGTATGTACGCAATCAGGAACATACATTTGATCAGTTATTGCGTGATCTAAATATTGATGAAGCATTGATTCAACATGAATTGAATGAATTGCTGACACCGATTATTCAGCAGATGATTCATCAGGGCTATTTGCGTGAACGTGCCCGTGCCTATCTGGCAAAATTCTATTATACTGAAAATACCTTAAAAATTTTAAAGATTGAAGACTAAAAAAAGCCGCTAGAAAGCGGCTTTTTCATATCTATGAATTAGAATTTGATATTCATACCCACGGTGTATCTACGACCATCAAGTACAATGTCATAATCGCCATTGGTAATTTCTTTATTTGCAATGTTATAAATACCAGCGGTCAACCTTAAGTTATCTGTCGCTTTAAAGACTGCACCGGCATCAAAAGTACCATATCCCGGTGTCCCATTATCCATAGAAGTACGGCTTAAATAATCACTGGTTTTGCCACGGTAATTATAGTCCATCCAGGTCGTCCAGGTATCTGAAACATCATAATCCAGACCGACATTCAGCATATGTTTTGGCATTTTATTTAAAGGCTGGCCTTTAAATTCGCCACTTTTTTGCTCAGTTTTTGTATAAGTATAACTTGTACTCGCGTGAAGATTATCCAGTACATCATAGTCTAATGTGAATTCAGCACCTTTCATTTCTGCATCGGAAACGTTTTTCATTTGGCTAACAAATCGATATGGCTTGCCATTTGCCGAACATTTCCATTCTTCTACAGGAGAACTATTTGTTGTTCCTGGCGTGTCACATAAACGATCTTCAACAATTTTATCTTTAAAATCAGATTTAAAGACCATTAAACTGCTTGTTAAACCAAGTTCAGGAGCCGAATAGTTAAATCCGAATTCATAGCTCGTACTTTTTTCTGGAGACAAATCAGGGTTACCAATGATGACAGCACTGCCTTTTCCTGTTCTGCTACCAAAACCTTCTGAAATTTGGCTAATCGTTGGTTGTTTATAGCCTGTACTTACACCACCTTTCAAAGTTAAAGCATCAGTTAAATGATAAACACCATAGACGCGCGGTGTAATTTCACCACCAAAGTATTCATCTTTATTGTAGCGGGCGCCCACAGTTAAAGCGAAATCATCGGTAATGCTCCACTCATTTTCTGCATATAAGGCAAATAACCAACGGTCGAGTGAAGTGACCCCAGTAATATCGGCTAGACCATTTGTGGTATCAGTGATTTTTTCTTTTTGATATTGACCACCCACTGTTAATGCATGGTTACCCAAAAAGAATGAGCCTTGTGTATTAAAGACTTTTAATTCTTCATTTTTTTCGTCAGCAACGACACCACTATAAACTTTTTTAGTTGTCTCATCTTGATAGTATGAATCAAGGGTAAAATTATCGTAACGTGCTTTATGCGTTAAGGTATATAGATTTTTCTCATTTTCATTGATAGAGGCTTGAGTGGCAACATCCACACTTTTACCCAGTGTTGTAGTGTACTGCTGCCCTGTAAAATCATATCTCAAACCAATATCGTTATGTTCATCGACATTCCAAACCAGTTCAGTACCGAGCTTTCTCACTTTCTTCTCAGACTCACTTGAACCAGATTTTTGCCCTTCTCCACCGACAAAGTCACTTTCGTCATTCCCCTGGAAGTTACCATCTATACTTAAAGATAATTTATCTTGAATTAATGGGCCTGTGACATACATGCTGACGCCATAACTATCATTTGCATAATCATTATCAGACTTCGTATATTCAGGAGAAATACTTCCATACCAATTACTAGCAGACGCTTTTTTAGTAATAATATTAATTACACCACCCATAGCATCTGAACCATAAAGTGATGACATTGGACCACGTACGACTTCGATACGTTCAATCATGTTAATTGGTGGTAAATATGCACCAATTTTCCCACCGTCTGTGCCATTACCATTCACTGCCCTACCGGCGCTAATTGGTCTGCCATCAACAAGGTATTTCGTATAGGTTGCACCCATACCTCGGATTGTAATCTCTTTATTATTGCCGCCACCTTGCACAGAGACGCCTGGCATATTTTTTACAGCATCAATTACATCTGTATATGATTTTTTTTGTAATTCTTCCGCGGTAATGACTGAAATAGAAGCGGGTGCATCTGCAATATTTTGTTCAAAACCGCCCGCTGTGGTTACCACAATGGTCTGCAATTTAGTAGTTTCAGTCTGTAATGCTGTTTTTTGTTCTTCAGTTACCTGGTCTTGTGCTTGTACTGAAGCAGCCCATGTTGAAAGTACCGCAAAAGCTAAAGTCGATTTCATAAACGGCTTACTCATATTCGAAGGTGCCCCAAAAGTTGATTTATGAAGAAATATTGCTGGAATTGTGACGCATTGTATCAAATGTAACTATAAATACAATTAGTATTGATAATTATTATCATTATTAAATCTAGATAAAAAAATACCCCGAGCATTCGAGGTATTTCTTTCAAGCTAATTTTATTAGAGACTTATTTGAAATAAGCACCTTCAGCTTGGGTATGGTCAGTCTGGTCAACCACACGTGCCAATTCAGGAATATGCTGTTTCAAGGTTGTTTCAACGCCTTGTTTTAAAGTCACATCAATTGCTGAACAGCCCTGGCAACCACCACCAAACTTAAGAACTGCAGTTAAGCCATGCTCAGGATCTTCAACCACTTCAACCAGTGCACAGTTACCACCGTGACCTGCCAGACCCGGGTTAATTTCTGACTGAAGCACATAGGTAATACGCTCTTCTACAGAGGCATCAGGACCGACGCGTGGCACTTTAGAGTTTGGTGCACGGAAAGTCAGCTGACCACCAAAACGGTCTTTATTGTAGTCAATAACTGCATCTAGCAAGTATGGAATTGACGGAGAGTCAATATAGGCCGGAAAATCTGGATATTCCTGCTTATAGTCTGTAGGTACAACCTCATCAGGTGCACTATAAGCCATGCAACATTCAGCGCGCGGTGTACCCGGATTTTCTACAAACACACGTACGCCAATACCTGGTGTATTCTGTTTGTCCAATAGATCCTTTAAATACTCTTGTGCTGTCGGTGTAATCAAAAGATTTGGAATTTCTTCTGCAACCGGAGTGTTGCTGTTCTCAGTCGACATAACAATAATTTCCTCAAGCTGAAGCTGCTATTTTAACTGAAGATGCGGGGTAATTATAAAAATTCAACCAAAATTGTCGGATTTATTATAAAAGTCGCACTTTAGATTTGTTTTAATGGCATGATCATTGTCAAATAGATAGAACCAGAATTACTTATATGCTTGATTTACCTTTTAATCATACTGTCACTATTATTCTGATCACCTGTATTGTTTCTTTTATTGCTTTTTCAAAAGAAACGGTAATGAATCGTCTGATTTTCTGGCCGCCTGCCATGCAACGTGGTCAATATGACCGTTTCATTACCCATGGTTTTATCCATGCAGATGGCACGC
This sequence comes from Acinetobacter sp. YH12249, assembly GCF_013417475.1. Lineage (NCBI taxonomy): Bacteria > Pseudomonadati > Pseudomonadota > Gammaproteobacteria > Moraxellales > Moraxellaceae > Acinetobacter > Acinetobacter sp. YH12249. The sequence goes on from NZ_VPDX01000005.1 coordinate 141,943, forward strand.
ATTTACTGTTCAATATGATCACGCTGTTCTTTTTCGGCAGCATTATTGAAAGTTTTTATCGCCAGTATTTATATGATCTGGGCTTTATCCTGTTTTATCTAGGTGGTCTGGTTGCAGCGATTCTGCCAAGTTATCTGAAACATAAAAATGATGCGCGCTGGGCCAGCTTGGGTGCTTCCGGTGCAGTATCCGCGGTTCTGTTCGCTTATATTCTGTTTGAACCATGGAAGCTGATTTTCGTGTTCTTTATTCCAGTCCCTGCGATTATTTTTGCTGTTTTATATGTAGCGTATAGCATCTGGTCGGGCAAACGTGGCAACAGCAATATTAACCACAGTGCCCATCTTTGGGGTGCAGCTTATGGTGTGGTGATGACGATTATTCTAGAGCCACGACTTATTCCGCATTTCCTGAATAAATTGACTCAAATCCCCTTCTAAAGTTTTGAATGATTAAGGGATAGCAAATATCCCTTTTTTAATCATTCACATATGAAAATGATTTTCATTTCTACCAATTATGCTAATCTTGTCGCGAATTTAGAGGAATAAACATGAAATTTAAGACTTTAGCATTTGCCACAATATTAGGACTGACGACTTCCTTTACAGTTTCTGCACAGGTCACTTTCGAGTATAAAGACCAAAATATTCAACTCAAAAAAAACCCGAAAAAGATCGCAGTATATGACCTTTCGGCACTGGATATCTTGAATACACTAGGGCTTGAAGCTCAGCTGGTGCCTTCTGCAAGCTTTGCAGGCAACTTAAGCAAATACCAGCAGGACAAATTCACCAAAGCTGGTTCTCTGTTTGAACCGGATCTCAATGTACTAAAAGCTGCTAAACCCGACCTGATTATTGTCGGTGGCCGTTCGGCTTCTAAAGCCGAGGCTGTTAAAGGTATTGCTCCGACTTTAGACCTTTCTCCAGATACTAGCCAATATATTGTCGATCTGACGGAACGTACCCATGTCTTGGCTCGTGCATTTGGTAAAGAGAAAATTGCTACTGAAAAGCTCGGTAAAATTGCAACGCTGCAGCAACAGCTTAAAAAGCAAACTGAAGACAAAACTGCACTGATGTTGTTTGCGGTTGGTGAAAACTTTATGCCACATGCAGAAAATGACCGTTTTGGCTTTGTTTATGAATTAGCAGGTTTTAAACCAGTCTTGGATCCATCTGAACAGTCTAATGCACCACGTCCAGAAGCCGGCTCTCCGGAAGCATTGAAAGCAGCGGAGAAAAATGTTCAGCGTATTACAGCAGCCGTTGAGAAGAATCCGGATTACATCATTATCCTGGATCGTGGTGCAGTGAATACCCAGAAATATACCGCTCAGGATAATATTCAGAAACACCTTGCCCTAAAAAATGCCAAAGCCTTGGCAGAGAAAAAAGTGATCTATGTGAATGCTGATGCCTGGTACATCACTGGTGCAGGTTTGGACAATACCGCTTTCATGCTGGAAGAACTCATTAAAGGCACAGCGAATTAATTTTTAACCCATTACTAAAAAGGAAGCTTCAAGCTTCCTTTTTATTTGAAACATCTAGTAATAAATTAAGACCCAAGACTGGAATTTAATGCCAACTCAGGAAGCAACTTAGCAGCGATAATGTATACATCTGTATATTAATTGCTGTAAATCGCGAGATATTTTGCATGTCCACTTCCCTAGACGGTCTCCAATTTCCCATTTCTGCTTCACAACAAAAACCAAGCACATCGAAAATCGGCCGTAATATTATTTCTGAAGCCTTAGGCGCAGTCGATCCTGTACATGCTACCGCAGCACAGCAGGAAAAGAACTGGCGTAAGCAATATTCGCTGCACTTTAAACATCTGGTTGAAGATGGATTACGCTCTGCGGGTGCAGCACTGAGTATTGCCAAGCAAGGTCTGGAAACTGCACATGCCAGCTTTGAATTTTATCGTGATGGCCAGAAGCATCTACTGAAAGATGTCATGTCTTTACCAGCGCAGAACCTGAATACTTTCCAGCTGAAAGGCCAGTCTGAAAAAGCCCCAGAATGGTATGTGCCTTATCATGGCAAAAAACTGCAAGGACAAGCATTACTGGATCAGATCCAATCATGGGAAGAGCGTGGCATTGTCGAGCCAAGTCATGCCAATGCGCTACGTGAATGTATTGCTCATCCGGAATGGTTTGACCTATCCGATCGTACCACTGTTCTATTTGGTGCCGCTTCTGAAGCAGGTCCACTAACCTGGTTGTCGAAATGGAAAGCCAATATTGTCGCGATTGACCTGCCGAATACTCGTGTCTGGGGCAAGATTTTAGATACAGTAAGTCAAGGCAACGCTACTTTATATGCACCATCAGTTGAAGCCCTTCCTGCTGATACTTCACTGGAAGTTTTAAAAGAAAAACTCGGTGCCAACCTGCTCACCCAGATTCCTGAAATTGCTCAATGGCTGATTCAGTTTGAACAGGATCTGGATCTCGCGGCGATTGCTTATCTGGACGGTGAAAAGCACGTACGTGTTTCCATGGCGATGGATGCCATTATGAAATATGTCAGTGAGCAGAAAGCCAATACCAGCCTGATGTATATGTGCACCCCGACGGATGTATATGCAGTTCCAGAAGAAGTGGTGCAGGCTTCACAAAGCAAATACCAGCAGTTATCGAAACTGGAAAGTACCTTAACCAAAGGCATTTCACTGATTTCACGCAAGCATTTTTTCCAGAAGAATGAACAGGATCTGTTTAAGGTTGGCGACAAGTCCTATGGTGTTTGCGACTGTCTGGTCGTTGAGCAAGGTCCAAACTATGCACTGGCTAAACGCATCCAGCAATGGCGTGCAACATTGGCTCGTGCTAACGGGCAGCAAGTGAGCATCAATATCGCTCCTTCAACCACAACTTATTCAGTGACCAAGAATCCGTTATTAAAAGCTGCATTTAACGGTGCCAGCCTGTTTGATGTAGAAGCATTCGCTCCTGAAACCACCAATGCGATTATGGCTGCACTGTGGATTCATGACTTACGCAACTCTGAGTCTGTTGCAAATCCTGATGTACAACTTAATCATCCACTTGAATTGATGATGTCAGGCGCGAATCATGGCGGTTTATGGCGTGTGGCTTATCTGGCACGTACTGCTCTGCCTTTTGCTGCGCTGTATGGTTTTGCAACGGATAAATTACCAAAGGGATTATTGGGTAAGAAGTTGAAGAAGTAATTCTTCTTAAATAGATAGATCTCTCTCCAGAGCAAGTTTTAAGGTAATACTCAAATATGGGTTAGTGAAAAAGTATTTTTACTTTACCCTCACCCCCTTGCGTAGCAATGTTACTCATCCCATAGGGAGAGGGATTATCATGTGATTTATCTATAACTTCCAAATGGAAATTCCCTCTCCTGAGCAAGCTTTAAAGCACTGCTTTTAAAGCGCAGCGCAAGTGAGGGTTAGGGAGGGTCATCTTTTATTTAAATCCCTCATCTCTTGCAGAAGAGGAGTACTCCTATCTTCCACAAGGAAATATAAAAATCACCCATAAAAAAACGCTGCCTAAGCAGCGTTTTTTACATCGAATCTTCTTAGAAAACTTTCAGAAGAATCCAGTACAAACCACCTGATAAACAGATCGTTGCTGGCAGTGTAAATACCCAGGCAGACAGAATTGATTTGACCATTTTAAAGTTTAGGCCCGACTTGTTCGCCACCATGGTACCTGCAACTGCAGAGTTCAGGACATGAGTGGTAGATACTGGCATACCAAAGCCATCAGCAGCAGCAATCGTAGACATGGCTACCAGTTCGGCAGACATCCCCTGACCATAAGTCATGTGCTCTTTACCGATCCGCTCACCGACAGTTACGACAATTCGTTTCCAACCCACCATGGTACCTAAACCCAATGCCAAGGCTGTTGCCACTTTCACCCAGGTCGGAATGTATTGCAGGAATGAATCCAAGTTGTCTCGATACTCATCAACGGTTTTTTCCTGAGCCTCGCTCATTGCCGGTAAAGCTTCTGCTTTGTCCAGACGTTTAAATGCTGTGGTGCTCAGGTACATGTCGTTACGGAATTCTGAAACTTGTGTTTCTGGGACATCTTTAATATTGCTGTAGCTACCGACTTTATCACCCAAATGATCTGTCAGGCTTGCCAGTGCAGGAACAACCTCAGCATTCAATTCTTTGGTTTGAATGTAGGTCGTGATGATGGCACGTGCTTTTTCGTCCGGAATATCTTCATGCTGCGGATAAATCGCATCAGCCGTTTGCGCAGACAACTGACCAAAAGACTGGATATGTGCTGCATCCAGATTTTTGTTTAATGAATATGCCAAAGGTACACAACCGATCAGGATCAGCATGATCAGACCCATACCTTTTTGACCGTCATTTGAACCATGCGCGAAGCTCACACCTGTACAGGTAAAGATCAGAATGGCACGAATCAGCGGTGGTGGTGGCTTATTGCCTTCAGGTGGCTTAAACAGTTCAAGTTGCTTTCTGAAGATCTTTTTCACCAGCAGGAATAGCACTCCAGCAAAAGCAAAACCGATCAAAGGTGAAAACAGCAATGCTTTACCAACTTTCAGCACCTGTTCCATATCCACACCAGAAGCACCACCACCTGAATTCAACAGGTAGTTCATGATACCTACCCCCAGAATCGAACCGATCAGGGTATGTGAACTGGAAGCGGGAATGCCAAGGAACCAGGTACCCAAATTCCAGAGAATCGCGGCAATCAGCATGGCAAAAACCATAGCGAAACCGGCACCTGTGCCGACATTCATAATCAGCTCGACAGGCAATAATGCAATGATCCCATATGCAACAGCACCACTGGCCACCATTACCCCAAGGAAATTACAAAAACCTGCCCACATGACCGCAACCGGTGCAGACAATGCATTGGTATAAATCACGGTCGCAACCGCATTGGCCGTGTCGTGGAAACCGTTGACGAATTCGAAGCCCAGCGCAATGAATAACGCCGTGCCTAAAAGAAGCATTGAATACAGACCGATCGGTGGGACATGAGCTAAATCTGAAGTCAATTGGAAGCCGATATAGATCAGCGTGGAGATAATTAGAGTCAGAAACACCGGCATAAAAAATTTCGGTGTGGGCACATGAACATTGGCCGGCTTATCAGAAGGCGACTGTTGTGCTGAACCTAAGGGAGTTTGATTAGAATTCATGCAAGCAGGAATAGAGGATTCAAGAATCCCCATATTGTTCAGTTAAATTGTGACAATTATATGACAAAGTGCTGTCATATAAACCAGTTTTTTAGACTTTCTCGTTGCCGTTTATCCTGTAACCACATGCTCTAAATTTTAAAAATATACAAATATAATCAATTATTTATTAAAAATAAAACGCTTGAATCGCCCAGCTTTATTCATGTTTTGCAATATATCTGATCATTCCTACCCGGCTGTCATATTTCCGAGCCTGTCATATTTGGCTAAAGATTAGCTTTGTAATATGACACTCTGATGAAAGCTGCTTACATTTTATTTTCCAGTCGTACCCTTTTATCAAAAACTTTAATTTCCAGATTTCCATCTGTTTTCAGCTTTCTATACCGGCTTGAGTTTCTTTATCAAATTTTCATATCAAGCATATCCAGCATTCTGTATAAGCGTTACAGAAAACTGCGCACTAATCTGTTAAGATTATTGCCGTTTTTGATGCTTACTGAGAAAGTTTGAATGTCCACACTTGCCACCCTAAAAGAACTTCTTGCCAAGAGAATTTTAATTATCGATGGTGCGATGGGTACCATGATCCAACGCCATAAATTGGAAGAAGCCGATTATCGTGGTGAGCGTTTTGCTGATTGGGCATACGACCTTAAAGGCAATAACGACTTACTTGTGCTGACTCAGCCACAGATTATTCAAGGCATTCACGAAGCGTATCTTGAAGCCGGTGCCGATATTATTGAAACCAATACCTTTAACGGCACCCGTGTTTCAATGTCTGACTATCACATGGAAGATCTGGTTCCTGAGATCAACCGTGAAGCGGCGCGTCTTGCCAAAGAAGCCTGTGCAAAATACTCAACGCCTGAAAAACCACGTTTTGTGGCAGGTGTGATTGGGCCGACATCACGTACTACGTCGATTTCACCAAATGTAAATGACCCTGCTTTCCGTAATATCACTTTTGACGAATTGAAAGTGAATTACATCGAATCAACCAAGGCCTTGATTGAAGGTGGTGTTGATATCATCCTGATCGAAACCGTATTCGATACTTTAAACGCCAAAGCTGCCATCTTTGCAGTGAAAGAAGTGTTTAAAGAACTGGGCACTGAATTGCCAATCATGATCTCAGGTACGATTACTGATGCGTCTGGCCGTACCTTGACTGGTCAAACTGCGGAAGCGTTCTGGAACTCAATGCGTCATGCAGAACCGATCTCGATTGGTTTCAACTGTGCACTGGGTGCAGATGCAATGCGTCCACACGTAAAAACTGTGTCTGATGTGGCGGATACTTTTGTGTCTGCGCATCCTAATGCCGGCTTGCCAAATGCCTTCGGTGGTTATGATGAAACTCCAGAAGAAACTGCAGCTTTCATTAAAGAATTTGCGGAAAGTGGCCTGATCAATATTACCGGTGGTTGTTGTGGTACGACACCTGATCACATCCGCGCGATTGCTCAAGCAGTTGAAGGCATTGCCCCACGTAAAGTACCTGAAATTGAACCTGCATGTCGTTTAAGTGGTTTAGAGCCATTTAACATTACTAAAGATTCACTATTCGTGAACGTCGGTGAACGTACCAACGTGACCGGTTCGAAAAAATTCCTGCGTCTGATTAAAGAAGAAAACTTTGCTGAAGCTTTAGATGTTGCCCGTCAGCAGGTTGAAGCAGGTGCACAGATCATCGACATCAACATGGATGAAGGCATGCTCGATTCAGAAGGTGCGATGGTGCACTTCCTGAATCTGGTGGCATCTGAACCTGATATTTCTCGTGTGCCAATCATGATTGACTCATCAAAATGGGAAATCATTGAAGCTGGTCTGAAATGCGTGCAAGGTAAAGCGGTTGTTAACTCGATTTCCCTGAAAGAAGGTTATGACGAGTTTGTAGAACGTGCCCGCCTCTGCCGTCAGTACGGTGCAGCTGTGATCGTCATGGCATTTGATGAAAATGGTCAGGCAGATACAGCTGAACGTAAAAAACAAATCTGTAAGCGTTCTTATGACGTGCTGGTGAATGAAGTTGGCTTCCCGTCTGAAGACATTATCTTTGACCCGAACGTATTCGCTGTTGCAACCGGTATCGAAGAACACAACAATTATGCTGTAGATTTCATCGAAGCCACTGGCTGGATTAAACAGAACCTGCCAAATGCGATGATTTCTGGTGGTATCTCGAACGTATCTTTCTCATTCCGTGGTAATGAGCCGGTACGTGAAGCGATCCATGCAGTATTCCTGTACTACGGTATCCAGCAAGGTCTGACTATGGGTATCGTAAATGCCGGTCAGTTGGCGATTTACGATGACATCGACAAAGACCTGAAAGATGCAGTTGAAGATGTGATCCTGAATCGTAACCAGGGTGAAAGCGGTAATGAAGCAACTGAAAAACTGCTGGAAATAGCTGAAAAATACCGTGGTCAAGGTGGTGCACAAAAAGCGGAAGAAAACCTTGAATGGCGTAATGAAAGCGTTGAAAAGCGTCTTGAATATGCACTGGTTAAAGGTATTACCACTTACATCGACCAGGATACTGAAGAAGCTCGCCTGAAAGCTGTTCGTCCACTCGACGTAATCGAAGGCCCATTAATGGCCGGTATGAACGTAGTCGGTGACCTGTTCGGTGCCGGTAAGATGTTCCTGCCACAGGTAGTGAAATCTGCACGTGTCATGAAACAGGCCGTAGCTTGGTTGAACCCGTACATCGAAGCAGAAAAAACCCAAGGCGAAGCCAAAGGTAAAATCCTGATGGCGACCGTAAAAGGCGACGTACATGACATCGGTAAGAATATCGTAGGCGTAGTACTGGGCTGTAACGGTTATGACGTGGTCGATCTTGGTGTCATGGTGCCATGTGAAAAGATTCTGCAAACTGCGATTGACGAAAAAGTTGATATCATCGGTTTATCTGGTCTGATCACACCGTCTCTAGATGAAATGGTTTTCGTTGCCAAAGAAATGCAGCGTAAAGGCTTTAATATTCCATTGATGATTGGTGGTGCGACGACTTCTAAAGCGCATACTGCTGTGAAGATTGCCCCTCAATACCAGAATGATGGCGTGTATTACACAGCTGATGCGTCTCGTGCCGTCGGTGTAGCGACTCAATTGCTTTCTGCCGAGATGAAGCCAAAACTGGCAGCAGACTATGCAGCGGATTATGAAAAAATTCGTATCCGTCTTGCCAACAAGCAGCCGAAAGCAGCGAAACTGTCTTATGCTGAATCGGTTGAAAATGGTTTTAAAATCGACTTCGATAAGAATGCACCATTTAAACCAAACTTCATCGGTTCACAAACTTTCACCAACTATCCTTTAGAAACCTTGGTGGAATACTTTGACTGGACACCGTTCTTTATTTCTTGGAGTCTTGCGGGCAAATTCCCGAAAATCCTTGAAGATGAAGTCGTGGGTGAAGCAGCACGTGACCTGTATGCACAAGCGCAAGCGATGTTGAAAGACATCATCGAAAATAAACGTTTCGATGCGCGTGCAACGTTCAGCATCTACCCTGCGAATCGTACCGGTTCAGATACGGTTGCGGTGACTGATGAAGCTGGCAATATCACACATACATTCGAGCACTTGCGTCAGCAGTCTGACAAAGTAACCGGTAAGGCTAACTACTCATTGGCTGACTTTATTGCGCCTAAAGATGTGGCTCAGGATTATCTGGGTGGCTTTACCGTTTCGATCTTCGGTGCGGAAGAATTGTCTCAGGAATATAAAGCCAAAGGTGATGACTATAATGCGATTATGGTTCAAGCCTTGGGTGACCGTTTTGCCGAAGCCTTTGCAGAGCATCTGCACCAGCGGATCCGTAAAGAGTTCTGGGGCTATCAGGCTGACGAAACTCTGGACAATGATGAATTGATCAAAGAGAAGTATGTCGGCATCCGTCCTGCGCCGGGCTACCCAGCTTGTCCTGAACATTCTGAAAAAGCGCCATTGTTTGACTGGTTAGGTACGACTGAGAAGATGGGTACTTACCTGACTTCTAGCTTTGCGATGTGGCCACCTTCATCAGTGAGTGGTTTCTATTATGCAAACCCTCAAACTGAATACTTTAACGTGGGTAAAATCTCTGGCGATCAGCTGGAAGATTATGCGAAGCGTAAAGGCTGGACACTGGATGAAGCGAAACGCTGGTTAGCGCCAAATCTGGATGATTCGATTGTTTAATTGTTGATTGATTATTCATAAAGAAACCTCTTTAATAGAGGTTTCTTTATATTAAATAATTACTTATGACAAGATTTGCAACAAACTTTTGTTTAGATGTCCCCGCCAAAGGATACTTTTTTATTTTGCCGAAGGAATTGCATTCTGCAAGTGAGGAAACATTAGGATCAGTAACTTTTAACTTAGCTAAGAAATGTCATATTTACATGATTGTTCGCCAGCCAAAATATACTTTTATCCCTGAATCTCTTGAATTCATCTCTTTTACATCAACTCCCGCTGGTAAAGTTGCTCATCTAAACTTTACAATAAGTTATAAAGTATCTGGAGTTCTAAATGAATATAATTTTGAAAATTATGGAATTTTAGTTCCAGAAGAATGTGAAAGTATTGAAATTTCACTTTACCCTCATCACAATTTATTAGCTAAAGATTCACAGAATGACTCGTTAAAATACTATCCAGCTTTACAAATTGCACACGAAAGGAATAATCATCTTGAAATTTTATATATTGGACAAGCATTTGGTAATGAGCAAGGCTCTAGAACTACATTAGATCGACTAAAAAATCATTCAACTTTGCAGAAAATACTCGCTATTACACAAGATGATTTTCCAGATGATCAAATATTAATTGGATCTTTTGAATTTGATAGGGCTAGATTTCTAAGTAGTATGGATGGAATGGATAAAACAGCTATCTTCGACGAATCAGATTCACGTAGATTCCATAAAACATTAAATATGGATATTAAACTAAGAGAAGAAATATTTTTAATTGAGGCAGCTTTAGTTAGATACTTTCAACCACAATATAATATTACGCTAAAAGATAGCTTACCAAAACCCAATTCAAAGACTATGCGTAAATGTTTCGACTATGACTTTACAGCTTTAAGTGTAAATATTTTTACTGATGAAAAACCAGCTAATTTTTACTTATATACTCAAACTGTTCCACCAAAAGATATTCATCTTGCAATTTTTGAATTAGCGAATCCGCAACTTAGAAAAACGTTTTTCTCAATTGGTACTGATATGGGAACACCCGATTATGTACAAAATGACTATCTTTAAACCAAACGCTTAATACCATTGCATCAACTCCTAATCCTCCTTTCTTTTTAAGTAAGGGGGTATTCCTCGAAATACCAACAAACCACTTCTACCACATCATCAATCCGCCCAATCACCTGCCGATTATCAAATCTCAGTACTTTTAATCCGAGTTGAGCCAAAACTTCATCTCGAATTCGATCTGCTTCCAATCCTTCATCCGTAAAGTGCTGGCTGCCATCATACTCAATAATCAAATTAGCAGCGGGACAGTAAAAATCCACGATGTAATTTAAAATTGGCTTCTGTCTATAAAACTGCAAACCTAAAATTTGCTTATTCCGAAGTCGTGACCATAATAACTTTTCAGCATCGGTCAGGTTGTTACGTAGGTCACGTGAGGCTTGTTTTAAGTTTTTATTATAGAGTCTCATTTTTGTTCTCTTTTTTTGGAATCTCCCCTAACCCTGAGCCATATATGGCGCAAGAACAAAGAGAGGGACTCCATGTAAACAAATAAATTACGTGACAGCTCCTTCCTTAGAAAAAGGGAGGTTGGGAGGGCTTTAATTTATCAAATATGCGCCCCTTTTCTAGCCCATCAATCCCAAACAATTCGTTTTTACACTTTTAAGTCTGCAAAAATCATCACTTTCATGAATAATAGACCAGTAAATTTATCTCCCAAATCAATGACTATTGGTGTTCCAATGAAGAAACTCATGAACGGTGCTGAAAACATCGTTGTTGAAATGTGCAAAGGCTTTGTCCTAGCACATCCAGAACTGGCATTTAATGAATCTTATAAAATCATTTCCCGAAAAGAAAAACACCAAAATGTCGCCCTGATCAGTGGTGGTGGTAGCGGTCATGAACCTGCTCATGCCGGCTTTGTTGGTCAAGGCATGCTGGACGCTGCTGTATGTGGTGATGTGTTCGCCTCTCCTTCACAAATTCAGGTCTATAAAGCCTTACAGCAAGTCGCGACTGACAAAGGCGTCCTGATGATCATTAAAAACTATTCTGGCGATATGATGAATTTCCAGAATGGTGCTGCCTTAGCGACTGAAGATTGCATCAAAGTTGATTACGTCAAAGTGGCAGATGATATTGCAGTAAAAGACAGCCTATATACCGTTGGCCGTCGTGGCGTTGCCGGTACAATCTTCGTGCATAAAATTGCCGGTGCTGCCGCATCAAAAGGTTATGAACTTGCACGTGTGAAAGAGCTTGCGCAAAAAGCAGCTGACAATGTAACTAGCCTTGGTTTTGCCTATACCTCTTGTACCGTTCCAGCTAAAGGCACACCAACTTTCACTTTAGCTGATGATGAAATGGAATACGGCGTCGGTATCCACGGTGAACCGGGCATCCGTCGTGAAAAGATTCTGCCTTCTAAAGAACTGGCGCAACGTATTGTCGATGACCTGTTCCTGGATCGTCCTGATCTAACTGAAGTTGCAGTATTAGTTAATGGTTTTGGCACAACGCCATTGCAAGAACTGTATGTATTCAATAATGATGTATGTGAACATCTGGCCAGCAAAGGCATCAAGATCTACCGTACCTTTGTCGGCAACTACATGACCAGTATCGATATGGCAGGTGCATCTGTTTCCTTGTTGGCTGTGGATGATGAACTGAAAACTTATCTGGATGCAGAAGCCAATACCCCTGCATTTAAAATGGATGGTTCACCTGCACTGCCATTTGAGTTTGCTGCCAAAGACCAAACTGCTGTACGCACAGTAAATACAGATGTTGAAACACATCCTGAACATGCGGTGATTGCCAATGAACAATTCACCATTGAAAACATGCGCTATGTTGTGGATGTGATGAGTGCCTGCATTATTAAAAATGAAGTGCCATTCTGTGAACTGGATGCCCATGCCGGCGACGGTGACTTCGGTATGAGTGTGGCCAAAGGCTTTAAACAGCTGAAACGCCAATGGCATGAACTGGTTCAGGTTGAACAGATGGATGACTTCCTGTTGAACTGTTCAATGATCATTATGGAACATTGTGGCGGTGCTTCAGGTCCAATCTGGGGTTTTGCTTTCCGTGCAGCAAGTAAATCGATTAAAGGTAAAAACACATTAACTGTGGCGGATTTTGCAGAGATGCTACAAGCTGCGGTAAAAGGTATTCAAACGACTGGTGAGCGTTCATTCGGTCGTGGTGCAGTGGTCGGTGACAAAACCCTGATTGATGCTCTAGTTCCATGTGCAGATTCTTGGTCAGCGAATACTGACAAGACCTTTAAAGAAAACTTTTCTCTAGGTGCACAAGCAGCAGTTCAGGGTGCGGAATCAACTAAAGACATCGTGGCACGTATGGGCCGGGCAGGAACTGTGGGTGACCGTAGTCTGGGTTATCCGGATGCTGGTGCGCATGGTTTAGGTGTGATCTTTACCGATATTGCTGAGCATATTAAGTAATTTTTTGACTTATTCCTCACCCCATCCCTCTCCCACAGGGAGAGGGTGTCTCATTTAATTAAATAGAGGGTTAGATTTCACAGTGAAATTCCCTCTCCTTTTAGGAGATGAGCAGCACTGCTGCGCAAGGGAGAGGTTATTTATACTTTTCCAAAAACTTCTCCAACTCCTCCGTCACCACCACCCTTTTTCTACCCTTCAACTGGTCCTTATCCAGCAAACCTTCTGAATCTACGACTAGTACTTTATGTCCATCCTGTTTTAAACGATCTACACCTTCAAACAGCATTCGGGCACCGACATCATGCATCAAAGTGAGATTAGTCAAATCGAGGATAATGGTACTTTTACCTTCAGGTTCATCCTGCAAAATGCGTAGCAGCATTTCAGACTCAGTAAATTGCAGCACTCCACGCAGTTCATAAACCACGACGTTATTCTTTTTACCCACCGTATAACGGCTTTGCAGAATGGTCTGTGCTGACGGCGTACCTTCCATAAGGTGCAGCCCCATATCGTGCGACAGATTTTCAAAGATTCTGACCCCACGTACACTATTACCATGCTCATCGATTTTCGGTGAAAAGACCGCAATCCCCACTTGCCCTGGCAGTACTCCAATAATGCCACCTGCCACACCACTCTTGGCCGGAATACCGACTGTGGTCAGCCAGTCACCTGCAGCATCGTACATACCGCAGGTTAGCATCACACTGAGTAATTGCCGGACTAAAGCCCGATCCAGCAGCCGTTTTCCTGTCTTGGGATGCACACCACCATTGGCCAATATACTGGTGATCACCGCTAGGTCTTTGACTGTGACCTTAATTGCGCACTGCTTGATATAGCCATGCACGATTTCTTTAGGATCTTCATCCAGCACACCGACGGTACGTAGCATGTAGCCAATCGACATATTACGAAAAGCTGTTTTAATCTCAGAGTTATACACCTGCTCATCAAAGGACAATTCACGTCCAGCCAGTCCACTTAAAAAACGGCGTAACTGTTCAGCACGTGATACTGTTTTCTTGGCAGGAATCAGAGAATGCGTGGTAATCGCGCCAGAATTAATCATCGGGTTTTTAGGAATATTGCGTTCTTTTTCCAACGAAATCTGGTTAAACGCCTCTCCCGAAGGTTCCACACCTACTTTTTCCAGTACCTGTTTTAGCCCTAGCTCCTTGATTGCCAGCGCATAGGCAAAAGGCTTGGAAAGAGACTGCATGGTAAATTCAACGTCATCATCCCCGGCAGAATAGATGGTTCCATCTACGGTCGATAGCGCAAGTCCGAGCTTGTCAGGATTAACCGACGCGAGTTCAGGAATGTAATCTGCCAGCGCGCCTTTTTTATTATCATGGCAAGCAGAAAGCACATGATTCAAATAATCCGGTACCGGCGTTTTCATGGCAAATGCTCCCATCTCAATCTTTTATATCATTTTTATTAAAACTGAATACTGACGGCGGTTTTGCTACTTTTATGCAGTTTTATGTTGTGAAAATGGGATATGGACAAAAGGGATAGTAAAAATAGATGACTTAATTGGATAAGATAAGAAATCTTAAAAAAGAGAAATAAAAAAGATGAGCACATTATTTTCAGATTACAGGTCTATTTCTATGGAGCAATAAACCTGTAACCGATGACAACCAGCTTGATCTTGCAAGCAGATTATTTCACCTTAGTTTTGCGAATCATCTTATACAACACCTTTGGCGATAGACGTGAAACTAAAACACCCAGTTTTTCTTTAGAGCCACCCACCACGATATATTCTTCACCACGTTTCAACGCTTCTACAGTCTGACGGGCAAAATCAGCCGGCTCCAGACCGTTTTCAATTGCTTCATCCTGCTTGGCCTGAGGTGTACCTTCCCCATTTAAGGCATTAAAAGACACATTGGTTTTAATAAAGCCCGGGAAAATCACGGATACCTGAATACCCTGATCTGCCATTTCAGCGCGCAGGCTATTCGCCCACATATGAATCGCGCCTTTGGCTGCTGAATAAGACGCCCGATATTGAGTTCCAAGCAGGCCGGCCACACTGGAAATAAAAGCAATCCGGCCAGATTTCTGTTTTAAAAATGTCGGTAAAACTGTTTTGGTGAAAAACACCTGAGAGAAATAATCGACTTCCATAATGGCGCGTTCAGTCTGCATGGTGGTTTCCTGAATCAGGGCACGCTGACTGAGTCCGGCATTATTGATCAGCCAATCAATGCGGCCTTTCTCACTCAGCACCTGTTCATAAGCCGTGCGTACCTGACTTTCATCAGTAATATCAGCCACCACTGAAATATGCTGATCAGGATTCACCAGTCCTGCACGGACTTTTTCCAGTTCTTCCAAACGTCGTGCAGTCAATACTATCTGTGCACCTTGGGCAGCACATTCTTCAGCCAGTGCCTTACCAATTCCTGAAGATGCTCCGGTAATCCAGACTACTTTTCCCTGTAAATTTTCTAGTTTTGCCATTAAATCCTGTCACCCTCTTTATATGAATGTGTTCCTGGCGGCATTTCATCTTCCAGAAATGCCAGCAACTGCTCAAAATAATAACTCATAGTATCCGCATCATAGAGGCTACCGAGTTTATCAAAACGTTTATAACCCAGTTGTGTGGTCAGGTGAATCACACCATTCAATGTTTTATCCACCACCACATTAAATTTCAGCATCTTTTTTGGTTCACGCACCAGATGCGTCACACCCTGATCCACCACCTGAATAAAAGCTTTCAATGCCGGTGAGACATACTGGTTATTGCCACTTTTCATCTGCTCCACGCAGCCCAGCAGTTCCGTGATCAGCATGCGTTCTACCGGATAGCGAACAAAGTATCCATCTTCATTTTCATGGGTCATCTTGTACAGATAGTTCACCATAGGAATCAGCCGATCATTACCAAAGAAAGAAACCGACCATGGCATATATTTGCGAGTCGTTTCTAAAATCTGTTGAATGACTTTTTCGGATTCCTGATCTGGGGAGCTAGAGAGCTGCACCACACGACCAAAAATCTGGTCAATAATTTCACAGGCAATATCGGCCAGATTTTCACCGAGCAGTTTGGCCAGGCTTTCCTGCTCACCGGCATTAAATCGGGAATGCAGGTCTTTAAAGCGTTGATGGGTATCGGGGTGAATCTTGAGAGAAATGCTATAGCTCATCTTGTTATCCTTTTTTAATCGTCTGCGATGAGTCGCGTTTTTATCAATCTATCATACGTTGAGTTCAGGCAACTGCCAATTGGCGAAAGTTTGCTTTTGGTTAAGCTGCCGCATGGCTTGATTTTTTTGCTACAATAGATGCAATTTTTTATCCACTTTTGATCTGTTTAGACTATGACTGATTCAGCGCAAAATATTGCTACGACCTACGATCCGACCGAGATCGAGAAAAAATGGTACCAAACCTGGGAAGAGCGCGGTTACTTCAAGCCGTCTCAAAAAGGTGAATCATTCTGTATCATGATTCCGCCACCAAACGTCACTGGTAGCTTGCACATGGGTCATGGTTTTAACAATGCCATTATGGATGCCTTGACTCGTTATAACCGTATGTCAGGCAAAAATACCTTATGGCAGCCAGGTACTGACCATGCAGGGATCGCAACCCAAATGGTTGTTGAGCGTCAGTTAGGTGCTCAAGGCGTAAGCCGTCATGATCTGGGGCGTGAAAAGTTCATCGAAAAAGTCTGGGAATGGAAAGAACAGTCCGGCGGTAACATTACTCGTCAAATCCGTCGTTTGGGTTCTTCTGTAGACTGGTCACGTGAACGCTTCACCATGGATGAAGGTTTATCCAATGCCGTTAAAGAAGTGTTCGTGAAACTGCATGAAGAAGGCCTGATTTACCGCGGCAAACGTCTGGTGAACTGGGATCCTAAACTGCAAACTGCCCTGTCTGACCTTGAAGTAGAATCTGATAAAGAAGAACAAAGCTCATTGTGGCACTTCAAATATTTCTTTGAAGATAAATCGCTTCGCACTCAAGATGGCAAAGACCATATTGTCGTTGCAACCACTCGTCCAGAAACATTACTTGGTGATACTGCGGTTGCGGTCAACCCTGAAGATGAGCGATATGCACATCTTGTCGGCAAAAATATTGTATTGCCTATTACTGGCCGTACCGTTGCCATTGTTGCTGACGAATATGTTGAAAAAGAATTCGGTACAGGATGTGTAAAAATTACACCTGCACACGACTTCAATGACTATGAAGTGGGTAAACGCTGTGGTCTGGCACTGATCAACATCTTCAACAAAAATGCCGAAGTTCTGGCTGAGTTTGAATACATCGCGAAAGCGGGCGAACAGATTTCTAAAACCATCCCTGCGCCTGCAGACTACATTGGTTTAGAGCGTTTTGAAGCGCGTAAAAAACTGGTTGAGCAAGCGGAAGCTGAAGGCTGGTTAGACCAAATCCAACCTTACACACTAAAACCACCTCGCGGTGACCGCTCAGGTGTGATCGTTGAGCCATTACTGACAGACCAATGGTATGTAAAAATTGCGCCACTGGCTGAACCTGCAATTGAAGCGGTTAAAGATGGCCGTATCAAGTTCGTTCCTGAGCAGTACAGCAACATGTACATGTCATGGATGAATAACATTCAAGACTGGTGTATTTCACGTCAATTATGGTGGGGTCACCGTATTCCGGCCTGGTACGATGCTGAAGGCAATGTATTTGTCGGTCGTAACGAAGAAGAAGTTCGTGCGAAACACGGTATTGCACCTGAAGTTGAATTGAAACAGGACGAAGATGTACTGGATACCTGGTTCTCTTCTGGTTTGTGGACATTCTCAACTTTAGGCTGGACTGGCGACGAAGCGAAAGATAAAGAAAACTATTTCTTGAATACTTTCCACCCGACTGATGTGCTTGTCACTGGTTTCGACATCATTTTCTTCTGGGTTGCCCGGATGATCATGATGACCATGCACTTCATGAAAAATGAAGATGGCACACCACAAGTACCATTCAAAACTGTGTATGTACACGGTCTGGTACGTGATGGTGAAGGTCAGAAAATGTCTAAATCTAAGGGTAACGTACTTGATCCATTAGACCTGATTGATGGTGTTGATCTGGAAACCTTGGTACAAAAACGTACTTTCGGTCTGATGAACCCTAAACAGGCAGCGAAGATTGAAAAATCAACCCGTAAAGAATTCCCAGAAGGTATTCAGGCTTACGGTACGGATGCAGTTCGTTTTACCTTCTGTGCATTAGCAAACACTGGCCGTGACATTAAGTTCGACATGAAACGTGTTGAAGGTTACCGTAACTTCGCCAACAAAATCTGGAACGGTACCCGTTTCGTGATGATGAATGTTGAAGGTCAAACGGTTGGTCAAACTGCTCGTCCTGATCTTTGGGAATTGCCAGAACAATGGATCGTGAGCCGTCTGCAAAAAGCGGAACAAGCAGTTCAGCAAGCCTTCGCGACTTACCGTTTAGACTTGGCTGCACAAGCGATCTACGAGTTCATCTGGAATGAATACTGTGACTGGTATGTCGAGTTGACTAAACCAGTTCTGAATGATGAAAACGTGTCTGAAGAGCGTAAAGCCGAAGTGCGTCGTGTGTTACTGGCTGTGATGGAAGCGTCTTTACGTCTTGCTCACCCGATCATGCCGTACCTGACTGAAGAAATCTGGCAAACGCTTGCTCCTAAACTGGGGATCTCTGGCGAAACTATCATGCTGGCTCAGTACCCTGTTGCTGACGAAGCGAAGATCAACGAACAAGCTGAAGCAGATATGCAATGGCTGCAAGGTTTGATCGGTGCGGTACGTAACATCCGTGGTGAAATGGGCTTAGGTAATGCACGCCTATTACCTGTTCTTCTTCAGAACACCACTGAAGCTGAAAAAGCACAGATTACTCGTATTGAAGCATTGTTCAAAGCATTGGCGAAAGTTGAAAGTATCACCTTCCTGGCTGATGGCGAGCAACCTCCGCTCTCTTCATCTTCAGTCGTTGGTCACGTGTCTGTATTCGTTCCAATGAAGGGCTTGATTGATCCTAAAGCGGAATTGGGTCGTCTACAAAAGGACTTAGACAAGGTTCAAAAACAGCATGACCAGATTGCCAACAAACTTTCTAACGAAGGTTTCGTTGCAAAAGCACCTGCGGCTGTGGTTGAAGGTGAGAAAGTAAAACTTGCTGAGTTTGCTGATCAGTTAGCGAAGATTAAAGCGAATATGGAGCAAATTGCGGCGCTTTAATGTGTTGTTAGTTTGATCTAATTTGTAGTATAAAGGGCTGATTATTCAGCCCTTTATTATTTTTATGAATACTAAAAGCGAAAGTTGGTTAGTTAAAAAAATTAAATATTTTGAAAGTAATTACCATCATATTTACAAAAACTATGAAGCCCTATTTTTCTTTATTTTAAGTATCTTTTTTCTATCCGGTTTTACTCATCTAAAAGATAATATAATAAAATTGTGGTCATCATTATTTAATAAAGATGAAGAATTTTCTGATTTAATTCAATATATTGTTGATATTTTATCGTCAGTTTCCTTTTATGTAATTTTATTCTTTTTTATTATTTCATATTTCATTACTAAAAAAATTACCCGTCAATCACATAGTCAAGAAACAGAAATTGAGCGACTAACAATCGAATTAACACAGAGCAATAGAGCGGCATCCGAAATTAAAAATCAATTAAATGAAGCAGAGGAAGCTATTGATGAATTAAAAAATAGTAATTTAACAACCTCATTTGAAATAGGTAGTAAATTTATAGCTTATATTTTTACGAAATTTGGTCTGACTTCTAGAGAAAGAGTTAGTTTATATCTTAAAACTAATGGTCACTTTATTTTGGCTGCACGTTATTCTTTAGACTCAAGATTTGCTGAAGTTCATCGTAAAGAATTCTCGATTGAGCAAGGTGTTATAGGAGAGTGCTGGAGGCTAAACAGACGTATTCTGAAACATCTACCTAAAAATGATGCTCCTTATATAAAAGAAACTGTCAAACAAAATTTTACTGAAGCAGAAATTAAAAGTTTTACAATGAAAAGTAGAAGCTTGATTGCCATACCTATTCATAGGGATAATTTTGAGCTAATCGGTGTAATGGTTGTTGAATCTACTAAAGAGCAATGGGATTTTGATGAAGATGGTACGCTAACCGATGAATATCATACTCTATTCAGACAATTCCTTATACACTATGAAAAAACTATAAATGCATGTCAAAGGGAGGTTGTAGAATGACTAACTCTCTAACTGATTTAATCAAATACTTTTGCAGCAAATACCCTCATGCTCAAGAGTTATCTAAAGCACGTTTAACAAAAATGATCTATTTAGCTGATTGGGAAAATTATCAGGTAAATAAAGAACAAATTTCTAATATTAATTGGTATTTTGATAATTTTGGACCTTATGTAACTGATGTTATCGATGCTGCTTATACGGATCCTGAAATCAGAGTTGTATCGACAAGAACAATCTACGGAACAGATAAAACACTGATTGAATATAAAGGTGAACCTCCAAGATTAGATGAAAATACAACCTCTATCCTGGATAAAGTTATTGATGAGACTAAGCCATTATCGTGGAAAAGCTTTATTGACTACGTATACTCAACCCCTCCTATAAAGCAATCTACTAGATACAACCACTTAGATTTTGCCAATTTCAGTTAACCCTCACCCCAGACCTCTCCCATAGGGAGAGGGAGCGTCATTTGAATTAATGCTTGCATGGATTTAGTAATGAAATTCCCTCTCCTTTTAGGAGAGGGTTAGGGAGAGGTGTTTTTACTTTTAAGCCCTAAACACACTTTCCATAAATCATCTAATACATCATCAGTTTCTAACAACACTTCATTATTCCAATACCTCACAACTCTCAAACCCAAAGCCTCTAAACACTTGGTTCGTTCAGCGTCATATTCTTTTCCCTCATCCGTTCCATGTTGACTACCATTTAACTCAATCACCAAACCAATTTCATGACAGTAAAAATCCACAATATAAGGCTCAATCACATGCTGACGACGAAATTTAAGATTCATAAAACGTTTGGCACGAAGGATTTGCCACATGAGGTGCTCAGCATCGGTGGCAGTGTGGCGCATGAATTTGGCGAAAATTAAAAGTTGAGGATCAAGCTTTTTGTTCATGGTATTTTTTATTTTTTGTGAGATTAGCAGATTTTATAACCTCTCCCCAAGGAAGAGGTAGAAAAACCTTAAAGCATCCCACGCCTTAAAAACATCTCTAATCCACTTACCTTTTTGATATACATCAGGCGTTCTTTTTCGACCTTAATCTGCTGTTTTATGGCTGAAGTGTCTTCATCAATCTGCTTATACAAGTCAGCAATTTGAACCTTACCTTTTGCCTTTTTGACTGCAATTCTGGTTTTTGATGACCAGACCAATCGATTGATCAATGCATCAATCTGCTCTTGTAACTTCTGGCTCTGCACATCCAAAGCCAGTTGATACAGCTTGACTTGCTCTGCACTTAAACTCTTTTGCGAAGGATCTCGGTCTTGCTCAATCTGAAGCTGCATTTTCAGTAAAGCAAACAGATCCTGTTCTGCATAGGCCTCATTGGCACGTTGCAACAATTCAGTTTTTTTAATCTTTTTTACATCATTTGCTTCACGATCCGGATGAATCGCCGCAGCAATCTTTAAATATACAGATTTCACTGACTGCTCTGCCATCGCAGCCGCCTGTTCCTGTTTTTCCTGCTGGCGTGTTAGTTTGGCCTGCTCGCGGATTTGCTGAAAATGATCAGAGGCCCATTCTTCAAATCCCTCAGCATCAGCCGGATCTGGGACATTTTCATTCTTAAAAAACCTTTCCAGTTCATTGGTCTTTTTTTGGCTTTTTCTGAATTGAGCATGTTCAGCGCGTTGCTGATAATAGATGAAGATTTCATTGACCTTATTAGACCTCTTTCATAAATCATTTTTTGCTCAGTTCCAAGTTGTAGATTCCAGCGATTAAATTGAATCTCAAACCAAGCCTTTTACCTCTATTTCGATAACGCTCAGCAAGGATTTTGAAGGTTTTCAGGCTGCCAAATACATGCTCAATTCCAATTCTTCTTTTATTGATTTCTTGATTATAGATTTTCAATTTAGGATCCAATTTACAGTGTCTTTTGGCTTTTAATGGCAACAGGCTATTCGGATACAACACATAAATCCCCTGATAGCCTTTATCTGCAAGGATAAAAGCCCCAAAAGGAATCTGGTTTAAATTGCGT